>CAZMFD010000007.1:0-9099 GCA_964565445.1 uncultured Geobacteraceae bacterium | reverse complement strand
GAAAAGAGGATAATATGACCAGATCAGCCACGATTGAGCGTGAAACCAAGGAAACCTCCATCAGCATTACCCTGAACCTTGACGGTAGCGGTCAGCATGAAATCGAGAGTCCGGTGCCTTTTTTCAATCACATGCTCAGCGCCGTGGCGCGTCACGGTTTTTTTGACCTGACCGTCAAGGCGACAGGCGACATCGAGATTGATGCTCACCACACGGTGGAAGACATGGGGATTGTCCTCGGTGAAGCTTTCAAAAAGGCCCTGGGTGACAAGGTTGGGGTACGTCGGTTCGGGCGGGCGACCATGCCGATGCATGAGTCCCTGGCTTCGGTGGTGATCGATTTTTCCGGGCGTCCGTTTCTGGTGTTTAATGTTGAGCTGCCGAAAGCCAAGGTCGGTGAATTTGACACCGAACTGGTTGAGGAGTTTTTTATCGCCTTCTGCAATCACTCCGGTGCCAATCTCCACGTGAATCTCGCCTATGGTGACAATCTTCACCACATTATCGAGGGAATTTTCAAGGCTTTCGGACGGGCACTGGATGAGGCAACCAGTCTCGATCCCCGCATCCAGGGGGTGCTGTCAACCAAGGGTACCCTTGAATGATCAATATTATTGATTATGAAATGGGCAACTTGCGCAGTGTTGCCAATGCGTTTGAACATCTGGGGTTAAAAGCGCGGATCAGCTCCGATCCGCAGGATATTGCCACAGCGGACAAGGTGGTGCTGCCTGGAGTTGGAGCCTTTCGTGATTGCATCGACAACCTGCGTCAGGGTGGTTTTGTCCCGCCGTTGCTGAAGCATATTGATAAAGCTAAGCCGTTGCTTGGCATCTGTGTCGGTATGCAGATGCTCTTCGATGAGAGCGAAGAATTCGGCCGCCACCAGGGATTGGGTCTGATTCCCGGGCGGGTGGTGCGTTTTCCTGCGGACATGGTTGAGCAAGGGGAACGCCTCAAGGTGCCGCACATGGGCTGGAATACCCTGACGTTACGCAAGGAATCACCCCTTTTTAAAGACATTGCCGATGGCAGTTACGTCTATTTTGTTCATTCCTACTATTGTGCTGCAGAAGATCAACAGGATGTTGCTGCAAGTTGTCGCTATGGCGATATCGAATTCTGTGCCTCCCTGTGGCGTGACAATATCATGGCAACCCAGTTTCATCCGGAAAAAAGTCAGGATCTGGGCCTGCAGATTTTTCGTAACTTTGGAGACTTGTAGTGATTATTCTACCGGCAATTGATTTGAAAGAGGGGCGCTGTGTGCGTCTTGAACAGGGACTGATGGATAAGGATACGGTCTATCATGAGGATCCGGCCGCCCAGGCGCGCATCTGGCAGGAGCAGGGTGGCGAATATCTGCACATTGTTGACCTTGACGGCGCCTTTGCCGGGATTCCCAAAAATCGTGAAGCGATCAGGGCTATTGTTGAAGCTATTGATATCCCTGCTGAACTCGGCGGTGGCATCCGTGATCTGGCGACGATCAAAGCCTACCTCGAGCTGGGGATCGAGCGGGTGATTCTGGGGACCGTCGCCAAGGAGAACCCGGCCCTGGTGCAAGAGGCCTGTCGTCTTTTTCCGGGGCGGATTGTTGTTGGTATCGATGCTAAGGAGGGGCTGGTCGCTATCCGCGGTTGGGCCGATGTGACCGAGAAAAGGGCCACCGAGCTCGCCAAAGAGATGGAGGGGTTCGGGGTGGCTGCCATCATCTACACCGATATCGCCCGCGACGGGATGATGCAGGGGCCGAATATCGAAGCGACCAAAGCCCTGGCTGAATCCATCAGTATCCCGGTGATAGCCTCGGGCGGGGTTTCCTCGCTTGCTGATATCCGCAATCTGCTTGCCATCGAAGCATCCGGTGTCAGCGGTGTCATTACCGGCAAGGCGATCTACACCGGCGCCCTTGATTTGCGCGCCGCTGTGGCCTTGACCAAAGGAACGCTCTGATGCTGGCTAAACGGATTATTCCCTGCCTCGATGTGAAAGACGGGCGTGTCGTCAAGGGCGTCAATTTTGTCGACCTGCGCGATGCCGGCGATCCGGTTGAGGCGGCTGAGGCCTATTGTGCTCAGGGCGCCGATGAACTGACCTTTCTTGATATCACCGCCAGCAGTGATAACCGCGGTATTATCCTCGATGTTGTCGCCCGCACCGCCGAACGGGTGTTCATGCCCCTGACCGTCGGCGGCGGCGTACGCGAGATTGTCGATATCCGTAACCTGCTGAACGCCGGGGCCGATAAGGTATCAATTAATACCGCGGCGGTTCAGCGCCCGGAACTGGTCCGCGAAGCGGCGCAGCGCTTCGGTAGCCAGTGCATTGTCGTGGCTATTGATGCGCGCCGCGTGCCCGGCAGTGATCCTCAAGCCTGGGAGGTCTATACCCACGGTGGTCGAAAACCGACCGGCATTGATGCGGTGGTCTGGGCCAGGCAGATGGAAGAATACGGCTGTGGTGAAATTCTGCTGACCTCCATGGACTGTGACGGCACCAAACAGGGCTACGATATCGCCCTGACCCGTACCATTGCCGACGCGGTCCATATCCCGGTGATTGCGTCCGGCGGCGTCGGCAATCTTGAGCATATCCGCGCCGGCTTTGTTGAAGGGGGAGCCAGTGCAGCTCTGGCGGCCTCGATTTTTCACTTCAAGGAATATACCATTGCCGAGTGCAAAAACTATCTGCACGGGCATGACGTCGTCGTTCGTCTCTGATGAAAGCAGGAATCATATGAGTTCTGAAAATAAATTCACCAACCCCGATATTCTGGATGCGGTCTATCAAATTATCCTTGAGCGCAAGCAGCTTGGTCCCGGGGAAAAATCCTATGTAAAATCCCTGTATGACAAGGGGCTCGATAAAATCCTCGCCAAAATTGGTGAAGAGGCCACCGAAACCGCCGTAGCCGGCAAAGGGGGAAACCCCGACGAAGTGGTTTATGAAGCTGCGGATCTGATCTTTCATCTGCTGGTGCTGCTCGGCTATTATGAGCTGCCACCAGAAAAAATCTACGCCGAACTGCGTCGGCGCTTTGGTGTTTCCGGTATTGATGAGCAGGCTTCGCGCTAGCCGTCTGTAGCTTCAGGCGGCTCATATCAGATGTGAAATTTCAGATGTGAGATGCCCTCCCCATGTCGATTCTTTTCCGAAAACTATTGAGAAATTTTCCCCATCATATAGACTGGTGCCAGTTTGCATTGCCCTGTAGGTGATTTTGCTGATCCTGTTTCGCGGGAGATCTCATGACTAAAGCGCCGTCGAACGAACCTGCCACTAACGAAAAAAGCCCGCACGAACTCAAATTACAATTACTCGACAAAGCCCTGAAAAAATGTCAGTACCAGCAGGATGCCCTGATTGAGGTACTGCATACGGCCCAGGAAACCTTTGGTCATCTGGACGAAGAGATCCTCGATTATGTCTCGATTCAGCTCAAGCTCCCACCTAGCTGGGTCTATGGCGTTGCCACCTTCTACAACTTTTTTACCCTCGAGCCCCAGGGTGACCATGTCTGTGTTGTCTGCATGGGAACCGCCTGTTACGTCAAGGGGGCGGGCGATATTGTTGCGCGGATTGAGCAGGAATTCGACCTGAAGGCCGGGACAACCACAGCGGATAACAGCCTGACTCTGGTCAGCGCTCGCTGTCTGGGGAATTGTAGCCTGGCTCCGATGCTGACCCTTGATGGTGAAGTCCTCGGCAAGCAAACGTCTGATGGTACGGTGGCCGCCATCAAGGAGAAAACCTGCCTATCCTCCGTTGTCAGCGAGGAGACTTCATGAATAGCGTCGAACTGCATCACGTCGCCGAACAAGAACAATTACGTCAACAGCAGCTGAACCTGCGGCTGTTTCTCTGCTACAGCACTCCCTGTCTGGCTGCCGGTGCAGATCGGGTCAAGGTAGCGTTAGCTGCGCTGCTGAACGAGCTTGATGAAGAGCAGCGACCGACCCTAGAAATTGTCTCCACCGGATGTATGGGCCCCTGCAGTCGTGGCCCGCTGTTGCGACTGGCCCGGCTTGATGAACCGGAAGAGATCTACGAGAAAGTAACCCCGGAAATAGCCTGTGACATCGTTCGTGCGGCTCTTGCTGCTCAAACTGCTGTTGTTGAGCCGTTACCGACCGATTTCCCTTTTTTTGTCCGCCAGACCTTGATCGCTCTTGAAAACAACGGTCGTATCGACCCGGAACAGATTATTCACAGCATTGCCCGTGGCGCGTACAGCTCCTTAGGCCATGTGCTGCACGAAATGACCCCGGAACAGGTCTGTGGTGAGATTACCCGCAGTGGGCTGCGTGGCCGTGGTGGCGGCGGTTATCCAACCGGCGTCAAGTGGGAGTTGGTTCGCAAGGCCCAGGCGGAGCGCAAGTATGTTGTTGCCAACGGTGACGAAGGGGATCCGGGTGCCTATATGGATCGCACCATCATGGAATCCGACCCCCATCGCGTCCTCGAAGGGATGGCTATTGCCGGGTATGCGGTTGGTGCGGAGCAGGGCTACATCTATGTGCGTGGTGAGTATCCCCTGGCGGCCGCGCGTCTGGCTAAGGCCATTAAAGATGCCGAACGGCGTGGCTTGCTCGGGAGCCGGATACTCGACAGCAGCTTCAATTTCCGTATCGATCTGCGGGTGGGTGCCGGAGCTTTTGTTTGCGGGGAAGAGACGGCGTTGATGACCTCGATCATGGGCCGGCGCGGCCAGCCGGTACCCCGCCCTCCCTATCCGGCTCAGCGTGGATTGTGGGGTTTTCCAACCCTGATCAACAACGTTGAGACCTTTGCCAGTGTTGCTCCGATCATGCGTGAAGGCGCCGAATGGTTTGCCGGTTTTGGCACTGAAAAGAGCAAAGGTACCAAGGTTTTTGCCCTCTGTGGAGAGGTGGTCAATTCGGGCCTGATCGAAGTGCAGATGGGCACTAGCCTGCGCGATATTGTTTTTATCATCGGCGGCGGACTCCCCGACGGTGGCACTTTTAAGGCGGCGCAGACCGGTGGCCCCAGTGGTGGCTGCATCCCGGCGGAACATCTCGACACGCCGGTTGACTATGAGAGCTTACAGGCGTTGGGTTCGATCATGGGTTCCGGCGGCCTCATCGTCATGAACGAAACCAGCTGCATGCCCGATGTCGCCAAATTTTTTATGGAATTCTGCATGGATGAAAGCTGCGGCAAGTGTGTGCCGTGCCGGGTTGGAACTGTCGAGATGTTAGAGCTGCTCACGCGCATTACCGATGGCAGTGCAATGGACCAGGATCTGCAGACCCTCGAAGATCTTTGCCTTTTGGTGCAGGAAACCAGCCTCTGTGGTCTCGGGATGACGGCACCCAATCCGGTCTTGAACACCCTGCATTATTTCCGTGCTGAATACCTTGCCCATATCCGCGACAACCGCTGTCCGGCCGGGGTTTGCCAGCTTGACCAGATCCCGCTACTGAAGTTACCTGAGCATGCCGAGCAGCTAGCGATCTTCAAGGAGGAACACTGATGTCGGTTATTACCCTGACCATTAATGGTGAGCTGGTCAGTGCCCGTAGCGGCCAGACGCTGCTGGAGGCGATCCGCGATCAGGGCATCCGTCTGCCGACCCTCTGTTACCTGGATGGTCTCAGTAACCGTGGCGGCTGCCGCCTCTGTCTGGTGGAGATTTCCGGTCAGGCGCGTCTGCAGCCCGCTTGTACTACTAACGCCGGCGAAGGGATGGTGGTGGAGACCCACAACGACAAGATCAATCGCTACCGCAAAATGATTCTCGAGCTGACCTTTGCAGAACGCAATCACACCTGCGCCGTCTGTGTCAGTAACGAGCACTGCGAATTGCAGACCCTGGCGGCCGAACTGGGGATGGATCACGTACGCTACGACTACCTCAACCCGCTACTGGGGATCGACATCAGCCACGAAAAGTACGGTGTCGATCACAACCGCTGTCTTCTCTGTCTGCGCTGTGCTCGGGTCTGCGATGAGGTTGAAGGCGCGCACACCTGGGATGTCATGCATCGCGGGATCAACAGCCGGGTCATCACCGATCTTAACCGCCCCTGGGGCGAAAGTGAAAGCTGTACCGAGTGTGGCAAATGTGTCGAGGTCTGCCCAACCGGGGCCTTGTTCGACAAGGGGATGTCGGTTGGTGAAATGAAGAAAAAGACCAATTTTTTGCGGCGAATTCTCGATGGGCGCGAAAAAAACCAATGGAATCGCTGAGCGAAAGGTTGTGAATAATGGCTGAAGAAGGTAAAAAAATCCCCAAAAAAATTCGCTTAGCAACGGTCTGGCTGGGAGGCTGCTCCGGTTGTCACATGAGCCTGCTGGATCTGGATGAAGCCCTGATCGATCTGCTTGGCTATGTCGATCTGGTCTACGGCCCGCTGGTCGATGCCAAAGAGTATCCCGACGCTGTCGATATCTGTCTGGTTGAAGGGGCGGTGACCAACGTCGAAAATCTCGAACTGGCACGCCGTATCCGTACCAATACTCGCACTGTGGTCAGCTTTGGCGACTGTGCAGTGACCGGTAATGTCACCAGCATGCGCAACCGCATCCCGGTCAGCGATCTGCTTAACGCCGTCTATCATGAGGCCAGTGCGCCGATTGGTGCCGAAGCCCTCAAGGTGCTGCCGGCATTGCTGAAAAAAGTGATCCCTCTGCACCAGGCGATCACGGTTGACCTGTTTCTGCCCGGCTGTCCACCGGACCCCGAGCGAATTGCAGCAGTCTTTAAGGCCCTGGTCGCAAGCGCTGAGGTTGATCTGCCGGCCGATATGCGTACCTTCGGTTGATGGATTGCCGAATTTACAGGAGACAAGATGGCTGTTGACATAAAAGCTAAGATGAAAGTTGACATGAAAAAAACGGTAACAATTGAACCGATTACACGAATTGAGGGGCACGCCAAGATCACCATTGACCTGGATGATGCCGGTCAGGTCGCTGATGCTCGTTTTCATGTGACCGAATTTCGCGGTTTTGAAAAGTTCTGTATCGGTCGCAGCTTCTGGGAGATGCCGGGCATTACCGCACGGGTCTGTGGTATCTGTCCGGTCAGCCATCTGCTTGCCTCAAGCAAGGCCGGTGATGCCATTCTCGGCGTGCGCACCCCGGCTCCGGCGGTCACCCTGCGACGGCTGATGAATTATGCGCAGATGGTCCAGAGTCATGCCTTGAGTTTCTTTCTGCTTTCCGGCCCGGATCTGTTGCTGGGAATGGATGCCGACCCGGCCGAGCGTAATATGGCCGGGCTGGTCAAAATGCACCCCGAGGTGGCGCGCGCCGGCATCCGTCTGCGCGCTTTCGGCCAGGCGCTGATCCGTGCCCTGGGCGAGCGCAGTGTTCATCCGTCCTGGTCGGTTCCTGGTGGCGTTCGGGGGAGCTTGAGCACTGCTGACAAGGAGCATTTTCTCGCCCAGCTACCGGAGATGTACAGGACCCTCGATATGGCGCTTGATCTGATGAAAGACGCCCTGGATCGCTATGCCGGTGAGCTGAACGCCTATGGTGCTTTTCCCAGTTTGTTTGTCGGTCTGGTCGCTAGTGACGGCGGTCTGGAATATTATGATGGGCACTTGCGGATCGTCGACGGGAATGGTCGGATTGTCGAAGACAATCTGACTCCCGATGCTTTTTTAAACCAGATCCGCGAGGCAGAAGAAACCTGGAGTTATTTGAAGTTCCCCTATTACACTCCTTTTGGTACGGAAGGTGGGATGTATCGCGTCGGGCCCCTGGCGCGCCTGAATGTCTGTGATTTTGCCGGTACGCCACGGGCTGACCGTGAGCTGCGCCAGTTCCGACATTTTGGCGGCCCCGGCAAAACCGTCAACAGCAGTTTTTATTATCACTACGCCCGCCTGGTCGAAATCCTTCACAGCCTCGAGCGCATTGAAGAGATTCTCGCTGATGAAATTCTTCTTGATCACCACATCCGCAGCCGCGCCGGGGTCAACCAGAATGTCGGCATCGGGGTCAGTGAAGCACCGCGTGGTACCCTGTTTCATCATTATCAGGTCGATGACAACGGCATGCTCGAAAAGGTTAACCTGATTATTGCCACCGGTCAGAACAATCTGGCGATGAATAAAACCATCAAGCAGTTGGCAACGCGCTTTATTTCCGGAAGCAAGCTTGACGAAGGGCTGCTCAACCGGGTCGAGCACGGAATTCGTGTATTTGATCCCTGCCTGAGCTGTTCCACCCACGAAGCCGGACGGATGCCCTTGCACCTGCAGCTGCGCGCTGCTGATGGCATGTTGATGGATGAGATCAAACGCGGCTGATGTGGCTGATCATCGGTTACGGTAATCGCTTGCGGCAGGATGACGGCGCCGGTTACCGGGTAGCTGAAATCCTGTCAGCGCAGCTTGATTCCCAGCGGGCGCGGGTACTGGCAGTTCATCAATTGACCCCGGAGCTGGTGCTGGAGCTGGTAGCCGCAGATGTGACCCGGGTGTTGTTTGTGGATGCCTGTCGCGGTCAGGACAAGCCCCTGGTCATGGAAAAACTCAACCAGACCGCAGCCACGGGCTCTTGTGGCCACCAGATGACGCCGGAACTGTTGCTGCATATGGCTCAGAGCCTCTATCAGTGCGTCCCCCCGGGCTGGTTGCTGACCCTGGCAGCAGAGCAGCTGGAGATGGGGGAGACGTTCAGCCCAACAACCAGAGCAGCCTGCGCCGCCGCTGTCATGATGATCGAATCACTGTTCGCTAATGCCCCGAAGTATTTACAAAATAAAGAAAACTTGCCTAAAAACCCCAGTTTGTGATACTTTACCTCATTAGAATTTAACATGCCGCCATCGGTGTATTGAAGGTCACCCGTCTTGGTCTGTTGTGATGCACTTTCGTAGTGCGTTTTTGTGATGCAATGTGGTGCTGATCAGTCAGCAAAATTTTTATTCAAGAGAGGATGTTAAGCGTGGGAACTACAACAATTATCAGTCAGGCCGCTGCTGCCGGCAGTAAAACTCAGCAACAACAATTGATTCCTTTGGAGATGATGGAGTTTGCTGCCGAATGTCTGCGCACCCTGGCCCATCCTCACCGCTTGCGGATTGTCGAGATTCTGCTTGACCACGAAGAGTCGGTTGGTGAG
>CAZMFD010000006.1:2234-70241 GCA_964565445.1 uncultured Geobacteraceae bacterium | reverse complement strand
TCAATTATGATACTTGGGAACAGAATGAGAATATCGACAGCTATTCTGACCTGTCCTATGAGCAGTATCAGTTTACTGTCGGTGGTCGCTACGATTTCACCGAAACCTTCTTCACTCGGGCCTCCTTCACTTATGATATTTTCGACATGAAGGAGACCTACGTGTATGGTGACGAAGACGGTACCGCCTCTTATGGCTATGTCGGTTTCGGTTGGACTTTCTAATGTGCTGAATCGTTTTAATATTATGTAAGAAATGATGCCCGGTTGTTTTCAGCCGGGCATTTTTTATGGGATTTTAAGGACAGTAACTCGACCCCATTTGATAAACGTGAAAATGATAGATTGGGTCAATAATCCTGCTGTTCCGGGGCACCACTGGTAAAGATTTAGAAGTGCCTGAAAGAGTGCAAGATCCGAAAGAGACGGTATGAACGAACAGGAAAGTACATTGGCGCCGGCTAAATAAAGCAAGGGTTCCTGCCGTTTTTCGTTGACACAAAAAACGAATTATCTTACCTTCCCGACATGTCGTACCCTGTATATTCCTTATACAGGACTCAGATAGCATCGGCAAAAACATAGTAAAAGTAGCTGCCGGAATGGAGACGGTTGATGCCAAGCCAATGGGTGAAAGTGTCAATCTGAATGAACGAACATTCTATCAACCACAGAAGGAGTAGTAAAATGAAGAAAATTGTTGTTCTGATCGCCTGTCTTGCTCTGATCGCTCCAGGCATGGCCTTTTCTTTTGACATCAGCGGTTGGGAAAGCGCCAATAAGGACCGTGGCCAGTGGGCCTGGTTTACCGGCCAAGCACAAAAGTGTGATGAAACGATCCCGGTTCCCGGCTCAAAAACCCGTGCTGAATGGGAAACAATGCTGACCAGCGAAAGCGACCTTCCTTGTGAAGGTGCCGGCTTGAGTCAGCGTACGATCAAGCACATTTACCTGTTTCTCAACAGCCATGCCTCTGATTCTGATGATCCGATGAATCAGAAGCCTGAGTCCTGCGGTTAATTACGACAGGTGATAGTTCAGGAAAAACAAGATATTGTCGAGCGGCTAATGGAGTTGGTTGCTTTGCTCGAATATCCGACTCCCGAGGTTGCAGATCGCTGTGGCCTCGGGTTTGAAGAACTTGAGAGCCGCTATATCCGCCTGTTTATTAATGATCTGGGTGGTGTGGCGGCTCCGCCTTATGCCGGTTGTTTTCTTAAAAAACAGGATCGGCTGGAATTCATGTCTGCCTTCAGTGGGTTTTGTCTGGAGCACGGCATTGCGATAGACCCTGTCCAGCCCCCGGATTACATTCCGATGATGATGGAGGTTCTTGTTATGCACCTGAGTGCAGATGCACAGCGAGAAGACCTTCTTTCCCTGATAGCCGACTATTATCGCGATTGGCCGCAAGGTTTTACCGCAGCGTTACGAGAACATGATGATATCGGTATCTATGTAGCGGTTGCTGAAGAATTTTGTCAGATCTTGCAGGAAATTGATGCACAACATGCCACGGATCCAGTTCGCAGTCACTAAGGCCAACTGAAACAGTCGCGGCGATAACAGAAATTGGTGGAGTAGATCATTATGAGCATTACACGCAGAAAATTTCTCAAGGGCTCCGCTGCCGGGCTGGGTTGTCTGGGTATGTCGTCCGTAGCGGGATTTCGTTATGTGAGCAAGTCCCACGCCGAGGAGCTTGCGGCCCAAAAGGTTAAATACGTTGCTTCAAGTTGCGCCATTTGTACTAATAAGTGTGTGTTTCGGGGTCAGGTTGTCAATGGCGTTATCAAGCGTCTCGAACCGCAGCCGGAATTTGCCAAAGGGCGTGGCATGATGTGTGCTCGTGGCAATGCCGGAGCCTGGACTCCTTACGACCCCAATCGGGTCAAATATCCGATGATTCGTACCGGCAAACGTGGTGAAGGTAAGTGGAAAAAGGCCACCTGGGATGAAGCTTATGCTTACATTGCGGAAAAAACCAATAAGGTGGTTGAAGAAGAAGGGGGACATCGTTCTTGTATCGGTTTTGCCTCTTCTGAAGGCACCTACCACGAGCATTACTGGAACCAGTTCCGCACGGTGTTTGGCTCCCCTAACTCACTGCGCCACGCGACCCTGTGTTTAAGTTCCGTTATCCGTGGCTTTATGGCGGTCGTTGGAACCTATCCCAGTGTTGACATCAAAAACTCCAAATACATTATCCTCGCTGGGGCAGATCGCGCCGAAGCCTTTATTACCCCCGATACCATCGATATGTTCAGTGATCGCAGCAAGAAGATTATCTGTCTCGATCCACGCTTCACCAGAACCGCAGCCAAGGCAACAAAGTGGTATCCGATCAAGCCCGGTACCGACATGGCCTTTGCTCTGGCGATGATGAACGTGATTATCGGCGAAGGTCTGCATGATAAGGCCTATGTGGACAAACATGCCTACGGTTTTGACCAGTTGGCACAACACGTCAAACAATACACGCCGGAGTGGGCCGAAAAAGAAACCGATATCCCGGCCCAGGATATTCGTGAGATCGCTCGCGAGTTTGCCAAGACCCCCAATGCCGTATATTATCCCGGCCGCCGCTCTTCCTGGCAGGGTAACGATGTTGAAACCCGTCGTGCCGTTGCTATGGTGAATGTTCTGGTGGGCAGTTTTGATCGTGAGGGCGGACTGATTCCCAGCGTGGCTATCCCAACAGGCAAATATTTCTACGAGCCGGCCTGGTATACCAATAGCCGCCCCCGGCTGGAGGAGGACGATGTCACCTTTCTTAATCCGCGAGATGGTTCCTGGGTAGCCTGGCGCGAGCGTGCCCTTAAGAGCGACCCCTATGCGATACGCGGATTATATATTTACAAGCAGAATGTAGTGGCCTCTTTGCCTAATCGTAACAAGACCATGGAACTGTTCGATAAGATGGATATTATCGTCTGTGTCGACACGTTCATGAGTGATACCGCCTGGCATGCCGACGTTGTGCTGCCTGAGACGAATTACCTTGAGCGGCTTGATCCCCCGAACGGCTACGGTGTTAACGGCATCGAACCGACCCTGACCATCCGTCAGCCGTTAATCAAACCGATGTACGATACCCGCTCAGGTTTTGAAATTGTTATTGGTCTGGCCAAGTATTTTGAAGATGAAGACGGCTTTACCCTCGATGAGTACTTTGAAGGCGATGTTGAGTCACACACCAAGGATGCCGTAGCAGAATATCCCGGCGCATTGGAAATGATGAAAGAAAAAGGATTTTTTACCGATGGCAGAACGGCGCCCGTTGGTGATTATCTCAGCGGCAAAAAAATCTTCAATACGCCGACAAAAAAGCTGGAACTTTACAGTGACGACTTTAAAGGTCGTGGTTTTGATCCGATGCCGACCTATAAGAAGCCTGCTGATATCGGTGCCAACAAGTTCCGATTTGTTGTCGGTCGCCATGCTATCCATACCCAGTCAATGACTGCAAACTTTCCCGAACTCAACTGGCATATGCCGGAAAATACGGTCTGGATCAACAGTGCCAAAGCTAAGCAAATGGGCATCAAGTCAGGCGATATGGTGAAGCTTAAAAACCGTGATGGAGCAGAAGTACAGATCAATGCGCAGGTCACTGAAGGGATTCGCCCTGACTGCGTGTATTACGCTAACGGTTACGGCAGTTTGTCCAAAGGTCAGCCGCTGGTATATGGTAAGGGCGCATCGCAGGCGCAGATCCTCGAGGCCCACTTCGAGCCGATCTCCGGTAACGCCTTGATGCACGAAACTATTGTCGAGATCAGGAAGGTGTAACCCATGGCTAATAATAAACTCTGGACAATTGTCTTTGATGCTGACAAATGCATCGATTGTAAGGCCTGTGACGTGGCCTGTAAGCGTGAAAATGGTATTAACGCCAACGGCAATCAAGACGTGCGTCGCAACTGGATTAATGCTACCGGTGTCGTCGGTACCTACCCCAATCTGAAAAAATCATTTCAGCCGGAACAGTGTCACCAGTGCGGAAATCCTCCTTGTGTGCCGGTATGCCCGGTTGATGCGACATGGGCCAAGGACGATGGTGTGGTCGTGATTGACAAGGACGTGTGCATTGGTTGCACCCTCTGCGTTCTCGAGTGCCCGTATGAAGCGCGCTACATGACCGAAAATAATACGGCTGACAAGTGTGATTTCTGTGCTCACCGTGTCGCGGAAGGAAAAGAGCCGGCCTGTGTCGACACCTGCCCAACCAGAGTGCGGGTTTTTGGGGATCTGAATGATCCCAACAGTGCTGTAGCAAAATTGTTAAAAGCCAACCCCAATGCAAAGGTATTGCACCCTGAAAGGGGAACAAAGCCTAATTTGCATTATATTTCCTAACTCCGTAACGAAAGTGAAAGGAGTCAAAAATGCGTTTTTTTCAAGCTAGATTGCTCCCACTTGTCGCATTGCTGCTGTTTACAGCAGGCTGTGCGACAACAGCACCGACGACAGCAGTTACACCGTCGGCGCAGGGTCACAAAAAACTGGTGGAACAGGATCCGAAGATCGCGATCACCACCGAGGAAGTGATGGCCCTGTTTGATGAGGTCTATGGTGATGCACCTCTGGTTCAGGACACTCTGGACAAAAATGATCGTTTTGTCATGGTGGATACTCGTCCAATCACTCGCTTCAGCGCTGATACGATTCCGGGTTCTATTCATATTCCCACACCGAAATTCGAAAGCGATATTCCCAACCTTCCTAAGGATAAAACAGTTATTTTTTATTGCGGAGGCCTGGCCTGACCTTTCACAGCTGAAGCGGCGGTCGTCGCTCAAAAAAATGGTTTAACCAACATCAAAGCCTACTATGCAGGCGAGCCTGCCTGGTCCAAGGCCGGCAACTATACTATTATTCAGACTGGTCCGGTAAAAAAGCTTGTCGATGAGAGCGATAAGGGTGGTTTTGCCCTGATCGATTCTCGTCCCCATCTGGTCAATCAAAAAGAACATATTCCTGGTTCTATTTCCATTCCCTGGGTTCTCTGGGAGCAGAAAAAAGGCCTGCTGCCGGCAGATAAAGACCTCCTGCTGGTGTTCTACTGCGGCGGTCATCATTGTGCCTTGAGTCACAAGAGTGCCGCAGCCGCCCTGGACATGGGCTATAAAAAGGTTCGTGTTTATGCCGAAGGCATTCCAGCTTGGAAAGACGCCGGTCATGGTACCTGGGGTAACGAATCCAGTGGGATTGTTGAAGCGCCTACAGGCGCCTCAGATACAATTTCTGCGGAAGATTTCCGCAAAGGTGTAGCCGATGGCAGCCTGTTCGTCGTTGACGTACGCAGCGAGCGTGAATACAGTGCCGGCCATGTTCCGGGCGCTGAGCTGATTCCCGATGGCGAGTTCTACAGCAACATCGAAGGTGTTCTAGCCCAACTACCGACCGACAAGAAGGTTGCCCTTGTCTGCGCAACCGGCGCCCGTTCTGGTGGGGCTTTCTTTGCTCTGATGGATGAGATCGAAGACGGTAACTACAAGAACGAAAAAGGTGTGCAGTACCTGCCATACACGGTGGAATACCAATCTGACAACACTTTTGAAATAAAAAACTAATAAATTAGTTATAATAGTTATTGGTATTAGGGCGGCTCTCTTCGGTGGGCCGCCCTTTTTTAGGTTTGTGCCGGCAATTACTGGACGATCATCCAATGCTGTTGCATAAGGTGACGACCATCGTTATAGTGCACATCATGAATGCCCTTGAGATTACGGATCTATATAAAGAGTTCGCCGGCACACCCGCTGTCAAAGGCTTGAGCTTTGCTATCCCTGAGGGGGAAATCTTTGGTCTGCTGGGTCCCAATGGTGCCGGTAAAAGTACGACCATCAACATGGTTGCCGGTGTCATCAGGATCGGTCAGGGTCAGGTTCAGGCTTTTGGCTATGACAACCAGAAAGAGTATCGCCATACCAGGCGTTTACTTGGAGTTGTGCATCAGGAGGTGGTGGTAGATAATTTCTTCACTATCGATCAGGCGCTGGAAATTCATTCCGGCTACTACGGGGTCAAGGATGATCCTGCCTGGCGTAACCTGCTGATTGATCGCCTCGGACTTCGTCCCCATCTCGGCAAGATCATGATTAAACTCTCTGGTGGCATGAAGCGACGCTTTATGATTGCCAAGGCGCTGATTCATCGGCCGCGCTTACTTATATTGGATGAGCCAACAGCAGGGGTCGATGTTGAGCTGCGTCATGGTTTGTGGGATTTTGTCAGGGAAATCAACCAGCAGGGTACAACCATTCTACTGACCACCCACTACCTTGAAGAAGCCGAGCAGATGTGCGACCGGATCGGCATCATGCACCACGGTGAAATGATTGCTCTTGAGTCAACCCATGAACTGGTACGCAAGCTGTCCAATCGCCGTCTTAAATTGTGGCTGGAAGAACCATTGCCATCAATCCCGACAGAGTTTGAGCGTTTTGCGCCATCATTGGAAAACGGCGGAAGTATCCTGCAGTTGAACCTGCCTGCCGGAGAAAGTGCCGGTTCGCTGCTTGCTCAGATGTGTCAATCAGGATTGAAGATCAGGGACTTAGAAACTGATCAGAGCGGGTTGGAAGAGGTGTTTATTCAGCTAACCGGCATGGGAGGAGGAAAAAATGGTTCCGCAGCCTGATAATCGCTTCTATTCCTGGCTGCCCTTCGTCACCTTGCTGCGGAAAGAAATTCTGCGTTTTCGGCGGGTTTCAACCCAGACCTTACTGGCACCGATTGTTACCGCTTCTTTGTATCTGTTTGTCTTTGGAGCCACCCTGGGTGATCGTTTGAGCGTGCTGGAAGGGTTCAGCTATGCGCAATTTGTTATTCCCGGTCTGATTATCATGGGGGTGATTAATAACTCCTTTGCCAATACCTCATCATCCTTGTTTATGTCGCGTTATCTGGGTGGAATTGTCGACCTGCTGGTCACCCCGGTCACGCCACCGCAGTTCATCATGGCTTATACCCTGGCGGCCATGCTGCGTGGTCTGCTGGTCGGATCGGTGGTGCTGGTGATTTCCTTTTTGTTCGCCACCCTGCCCTGGGAATATCCGTTGCTGGCAGCTCTGATGGCAATGATTGCCAGTTTTCTGTTCGCCCAGTTTGGCCTGATTGCTGCTATTTATGCCCATAATTTCGATACCCTGTCGGTTTATACGAATTTTATGATTCTGCCTCTGATCTATCTGGGGGGCGTGTTTTATCCTATTTCTATTCTGCCGGATCCATGGTCCTCTCTCTCCTATTTAAATCCTCTGTTTTATCTGATTGATGGGTTTCGCCATGCCATCATTGGTGTCGGCGATACCAGTTTCGTTATTGCTTTTGGGGTTAGTGCGACGATAGCTGCTACCCTCTTTGTCTGGGCGGCCTGGTTGATCGGCAAAGGTTATCGACTGCGCTCATAACGGTGCTGAACAGACACACCAAAACAATAATAAAAAGCAAGGGAAAAGCGGATGAAGGAATCGAGCGAAGCAGATACTCTGCCACAGGATACCTTATGGCGGGTGGTTAGTGCGGATAAATGCTTTCGCGGACTGGTTGCGGTTACTACTCAAACCGTTACTGACATCTGCGCCAAACAGCAGACCGATCTGACCGCTACAGTCGCCTTGGGGCGTCTGCTAACCGGTGGCGCACTGATGGCGGGGCTGTTGAAGGGACGTCAGCGCTTATCCCTGGCCATTGAAGGCAATGGTCCGATTGGAAGAATGGCGGTCGAAGCCGATGCCCAGGGGCGTTTGCGCGGCACGATCCGCAATCCGTTGCCCGGTTTGCCCCCTCATGACGACAAATTTGATGTCGCCGGTGCTATTGGCAGGGCTGGTTTTCTGACGGTAACAAAGGATCTTGGGCTGAAAAAACCTTATCAGAGCATGGTGCAGTTGCAGACCAGTGAAATTGGTGAAGATCTGGCCTGGTACCTGAGCAGTTCTGAGCAGGTTCCTTCCTGCCTGGGCCTCGGGGTTGAATTCAATCGCAGCGGCAATATTGCCGCCGCCGGGGGGTTTTTGATTCAAACCCTGCCGCCGGAATTACCACAAAAGATCGACACAGTGGTTGACCGTATTGAACGCTTACCGCCGATCAGCAGTATGCTGCGTGAAAAAGTCACCCCACCGGAGATTCTCAAGCGAATCTTCGCTAATGAAACCTTTGCCACTTGTGAAAGCATTCCTTTGGTTTTTTTCTGCCCCTGCAGTCGCGATCAGATAGAGCAGATGCTGATTGGCCTTGGAAGGGCAGAATTGTTGAGCATAGCTCAGCAAGAACCGACAACCAGCGTGCGCTGTGAATACTGTTGTACAGAATATGTTTTTGAAGCGGAAAAGTTGCACAGACTGGCGCAGCAATGAGCTTGAGTTCTCAGACTGAACTGCTCAACAGAAACAAGCAAAAAACACGATTATTTTAGTAGGGATTCAAAAATCCTTGAGGTATCAAAGGAATATGAGCGAGATCCGATTTCCGCCTCTGTAGATTCCGTCAGAAACCCCCGTAAAAGCCAAAGATAAAACAGCATGATTTTTGTCTAAAAGCAAAAACTATTGTAATTACAATATAAAAAAAGCGACACAGGTCAGACCAATTGCATACAGTATACTGTATTTTTTGCTTGACAGAGTCCCATCACCTGTCTTAATTTTCGTCACACTGTGGCGTTAAAACGTGTTTTGACAAAACCACGACACGTCGTCAATGTCTTCTGAGGAAGGAGCGTTTCCCATGTTGGATCTTTATTTGCCGGTAGTTGTTGTCATCGGCATCGCTTTCGCTTTTGCAATCGGTTCGGTTGTCTTTTCGCGCCTCATTGGCGTTAAGCGCTACAGCGAACTGAAAATGTCTCCGTATGAGTGCGGTGTTCCGCCGATCGGCAACGCCAACGAGCGCTTTTCGGTTAAGTTCTATCTGGTCGCCGTCGCGTTCATCGTTTTTGACGTCGAGGTCGCCTTTCTCTATCCCTGGGCCATCATGTTCAAGCAACTAGGCTGGTATGGTGCTACTGCCATGGGGATTTTCATTTTCGTGCTGGTTATCGGCTTTATCTATGACTGGAAAAAAGGAGCTCTGGAATGGGAGTAGGGCAGCCCACAACATTAGGTAGTGGCTTCATCACAACAAGCCTTGACAAGCTGGTTAACTGGTCACGCGCAAGTTCCATGTGGCCCATGACCTTCGGTCTTGCCTGCTGTGCCATTGAGATGATGGCTACTGGTGCCGCGCGTTTTGACCTTGACCGCATGGGTATCCTGTTCCGTGCATCACCACGTCAGGCCGATGTGTTGATTGTCGCCGGCACGGTTACTAAGAAAATGCTCCCGGTTATCTTGACTGTTTATGAGCAGATGCCTGAACCGCGCTACGTTATTGCCATGGGTGCTTGCGCATCATCCGGTGGCATTTTTGATACTTACAGCACAGTACAGGGGGTCGACGAGCACATCCCGGTTGATGTTTACATCCCCGGCTGTCCGCCCCGCCCCGAGGGCTTGCTCTACGGGTTGATGAAGCTGCAGGAAAAAATCCGCGCAGAGCGCAATACCTTTGGTGCAGCTATCGGCATTGGTGACGTAATTCGCAGTTAGGCTTGATGGCCGACTGTTCATGACAGGAATAAATCGATGAGCGATCTAGCAATTGTAGAAAAACTCAAGGCGAAATTTTCTCCCGAAATCATTGACGTAGTCGAGTTTCGTGGAGAAACGACGGTTACCGTCAAAAAGGAAAAAATTGTCGATATCTGCACCTTTATGCGAGATACCGGCGGCTATAATCTTCTTTGCGATCTATGCAGCGTTGACTATCTTGGTCAGGCCCCCCGCTATATGGTCGTCTACAACCTCTATAACATTACCACCAAGGAGCGGATTCGCCTTAAGGCACCGGTTGAAGAGCAAGGTGCCCAGATTGCTACGGTGAGTACTGTCTGGGGGACAGCCAACTGGATGGAGCGGGAATGCTGGGATCTGATGGGGATCACTTTTGTTGGTCACCCCGATCCACGCCGGATTCTGATGCCTGAAGATTGGGTGGGTCATCCATTGCGTAAGGACTACCCTGTTCAGGGTCCGGATCGTGAGCCCTATCAGGGACGGCTTTCTTAATCGACTACAGGTGGCAGGCATAACCACAACAGGGTGAGGCATAAAATGGCAGTGAAAAGCAGCGAAATAATGACCATCAACATGGGACCTCAGCACCCGTCGACTCACGGGGTGTTGCAGTTGATTCTGGAGCTTGATGGTGAAATTGTCCGTAAGGTGACCCCGCACATCGGCTATCTGCATCGCGGTGTTGAGAAACTTTCCGAGCATCGCACCTACCATCAGGTTATTCCGTTGACTGACCGGCTCGATTACCTGGCGCCGATGAGTAACAATCTTGGCTATGTTCTGGCGGTCGAGAAATTGCTAGGAATCACTGATCAGATTCCCGAACGTGCCAAGGTCGTACGGGTGCTGTTGGCCGAGTTGACGCGCTTGAAGAGTCACCTGGTCTGGCTGGCGACCCATGCCCTTGATATTGGGGCGATGACTGTTTTTCTTTATTGCTTCCGTGAGCGCGAGGTGATTACCAACCTGTATGAAAAGATTTCCGGCGCCCGGATGACGTCCAACTATTTTCGCGTTGGTGGCCTCTCTGCTGATCTGCCGGCCGGTGTTGAGCAGGAGATGCGTGAATATGCCGAAGGGATGCCCGCACACATCGAAGAGTACGAAGGGTTGTTGACCGGTAACCGGATCTGGCAGAAGCGAACCATTGGCGTCGGTACGATTACTGCTGAGGCTGCCATTGATATCGGTATCACCGGCCCCGGGTTGCGCGCTTCAGGTGTTGACTGGGATCTGCGTCGTGATAATCCCTACAGCGGTTATGAGGATTATAAATTTGAGGTGCCCGTCTATCAAGAAGGTGACACCTTTGCACGTTACAAGCTGCGCCTGGAAGAGATGCGTCAATCCAGTCTGATTATGCTTCAGGCCCTGGACAAGTTGAAGCCGGGTCCGATTCTGGCCGATTGTCCCAGAGTGGTTCTGCCGCCGAAAGAGGATGTTGTTAACACCATTGAAGGCTTGATTCACCACTTCAAAATTGTAACTGAGGGCTTCAAGGTAGAGACGGGTGAAGTCTATGTGGGCATTGAGGCACCGAAAGGTGAGCTTGGCTACTACCTGGTTTCAGATGGCAGTGCTTACCCCTACCGCATGAAGGTGCGTCCACCATCTTTTATCAATCTTCAGGGGTTGCCGCAAATGGTTGAGGGGCGGTTGCTGGCTGACGTTATCGCCGTTATCGGAACACTCGACATCGTTTTAGGTGAAATCGACCGTTAATCTACCCGCTTGTACGATGAGGATGCTATGACAGAAAATGTGCAGCAAGCTGAGGAACAGGTCGAAGAACTGGAAGAAATTGATCTGACCGCAGCAAATGAGGTGATCGACAAGTATATCGATATGCATGGCAATCTGATGCCGGTGCTGCAAGGAATCCAGGAAGCTTATGGCTATATCCCGGAAGTAACGGTACATCTGGCGGCTGAACGCCTCAATGTCTATGCCAGTCAGATCTACGGCGTTTTGACCTTTTATGCCCAGTTTCATCTTAAGCCACGGGGTAAGTATATTATCCGTGTCTGTATGGGTACCGCCTGTCATGTTAAGGGTGCCGGTCGGATTGGTGATACGATCAAAGACAAGCTCGGAGTCGGTCACGCGGAAACCACTGAGGATCTGAAATTTACAGCGGAATATGTCGCTTGTATAGGCGCCTGTGGTATGGCCCCGGTCATCATGGTCAATGATGCAACCTACGGAAGCATTACTGTCCAGAAAACTGCTGAAGTTGTTGAAAAATACATGGCTATGGACTGATTCAAGGAAGACTCCGCCTAAGGTATCGAGGAAAGATCTATGTCCGAAACTGCTGAAAATTTGAAAGTTCTTATTTGTACCGGCACCGGCGGTCTTGCATCAGGTGCGGGCGCAGTTGTCGCAGCCTTTGAGGCGGAGTTTGAAAAAAAGGGTGTTGCCGCCAAGATCGGTAGTGCCTGTGACGTCAGCTCCACCGGCTGTCGTGGCCTCTGTGCTAATGATGTTCTTGTGGACATCTGCAGGCCTGGCGAAGAGCCGATAACCTATGATTTTGTTACTGCTGACCTGGTTCCCCAGATCGTTGACGAACATGTTCTGGGTGGAAATCCGGTCGAGAAAAAGGTTGCGGGTCCTTACTACCATAAATTTCTTGAAAAGCAGCAACGCATTATCTTCTCCCGCTGCGGAACCATCGATGCTGAAAGCCTTGAAGAATTTCTCTCACATCGCGGTTTTGAAGGAATCAAAAAAGCCGTCACCATGACCCAGGACGAGGTCATTAATGAAGTCAAGAAATCCGGCCTACGTGGCCGTGGCGGCGGTGGCTTCCCGACAGGCTTGAAATGGTCCTTTGCCAAAGGATCTCCAGGTGACACCAAATATCTGATCTGCAATGCTGATGAGGGTGATCCCGGGGCTTTTATGGATCGCTCGGTGCTTGAGGGGGATCCCTATGGTCTGATCGAAGGCCTGATGATCGGCGCCTATGCTATCGGCTGTAAATTTGCTTATGTCTACGTTCGTGCAGAGTACCCGTTAGCGATCAAACGTCTGCAGTTGGCTATTGATACCTGTTACGAAAAAGGATTCCTTGGCAAAAACTGTATGGGGCTCGGTTTTGATCTCGATATGCGCATCAAAGCCGGTGCCGGTGCCTTTGTCTGCGGTGAAGAAACAGCATTGATGGCCTCCATTGAAGGTCAGCGCGGGATGTCACGTCCACGCCCACCGTTCCCCGCGGTAAGGGGCCTCTGGGGATATCCGACCAACATCAATAACGTTGAAACCTTTGCTAACGTTGCTTACATTTTTTATAACGGCGCTGACTGGTTTTCCTCTATCGGTACCGAAGGAACCAAGGGGACCAAGATCTTTGCTCTGACCGGCAAGGTCAAGCATACCGGCCTGGTTGAGGTTCCCGCCGGTACGACCATGAAGGAAGTCATCTACGACGTTTGTGGCGGAATTCTCAATAATCGCAAATTCAAGGCGGTGCAGGCCGGTGGTCCGTCCGGCGGTTGTCTGCCGGCTGAGGCACTGGATGCCGAAGTTGATTACGATTCACTGATCAAAGCCGGCGCGATGATGGGTTCCGGTGGCCTGGTGGTGATGGATGAGACCACCTGCATGGTCGATATTGCTCGGTTTTTTCTTAACTTTACGCGGGTTGAGTCGTGCGGTAAGTGTATCCCCTGTCGTATTGGCCTGAAGATTATGCTTGAAATTCTTGAGCGGATTACCCAGGGCAAAGGGGAAGAGGGCGATATCGAAATGCTTCAGGATATGGCTTACGATATCAAGAAGAGTTCGCTCTGTGGTCTGGGTCAGACGGCCCCGAATCCGGTGTTATCGACCATCCGCTATTTCCGTGACGAGTACGAGACCCATATCAAGGAAAAAGAGTGTCCATCTCACAGTTGTAAAGAGCTTCTGCACTTCCGCGTTATCGAAGAAAAGTGTAAGAAATGTGGTATTTGCCCGCGCGTTTGTCCGGTGGATGCGATCGAGTGGGAAAAAGGCAAGGTCGCCTATATCGACCTGGATAAATGTACCCGGTGTACTTCCTGTTACGATGCTTGTCGCTTCATGGCGATTGATTGATCGCGTTCACAGCTTGAAATATAAGAGGTCAAGATGGTTAATCTAACGATTGACGGAAAACAGATCACAACCGCCAAAACGTCGACAATCTACGAGGCGGCCAAGGAGAACGGTATCTATATACCGGTGCTCTGTTATGCCAAAAAACTTCTTCCCTATGGAGCCTGTCGCATCTGTCTGGTCGAAGTTGAGCAGATGAAGGGACGCTTGATTCCCTCCTGTACGACGCCGGTCACCGAAGGGATGGTTGTTACCACCCTGTCGGATGAAATCAGCAAGGTCCGCAAAACCGTTCTTGAATTTCTCCTTGTCAATCATGTGGTTGACTGCCCGGTGTGCGATAAAGGTGGTGAGTGCGACCTGCAGGATCTGACCTACGAATATGAAGTCGTCAGCAACCGTTTCCAGGGAGAAAAATTTGACCTGCCTACTGACGAAGTCAATCCCCTGATTGAGCGCAACATGAACCGCTGCGTACTGTGCGGAAAATGTGTGCGGGTCTGTGACGAAGTCGTCGGGTATGGCTCCTATTCTTTCATCAATCGGGGATTTGAAACCAAGATTGCTACCGCTTTTGATCGTGGGTTGAATTGTGAGTTCTGCGGCCAGTGTGTATCCATGTGTCCTGTAGGCGCGATTCTGCCTCGTCCATTCAAGTTCAAAGCCCGTCCATGGCAGCTTAAAGAAGTCGATTCCGTCTGTGGCTACTGTGGTAACGGTTGTACCCTGACCATGGGGATCAAGGATAACCAGGTACAGACCATTCGCTTCAACGAAGATACCGGTGTCAACCACGGTAACCTGTGTGTTCGTGGGCGCTTTGGTTATTCCTACGTTAACGATAGCAAGCGTCTGACTAAGCCATTGATTCGCAAGGGGAGCGAATTGAAAGAGGCGAGTTGGGAGGAAGCCCTTACCACCATCGCTGAAAAATTTAACACTGCCGGCAAGGATCTCGGCATCATCAGTGGTGCCCGTCTGACCAATGAAGAGCTGCTGCTGCTTAAACGCCTCAGCTCAGCTGTTGGCACCCAGAACCTCGACCATTCCGGTGGAGAGTGTTACAAAGGCCTTACCTCAGGATTGAGTGAGACCATGGGGATCAGTGCCTCAACCGGCACCTTCCCGCAGGTTGAAAAGTGCAATGCCATTCTGGCGATCCGCTCAGACTTTTACGAGACCCACCCGGTGTTTGGGATGGTGATAAATCAGGCGATTCGCTTGAACGATGCCCAGTTGGCTGTGATTGCTGACAAACACGGCAAGTTGAGCAAACTCCCTAATGCCCGCACCCTGATGCATAAACCAGGCTGCGAAATCAATATGATCAACGCCCTGTGCCAGGTCATCATTGCTGAAGGGTTAGCCAAAACAGATGGTTTGCAAGGGCTAGCCGAACTGACCAAGGCGCTGGCGAATGATACTCCTGAGGCTGTTGCCAAGGTGGTCGGCGGTAACGCTGAAGCGATCAAAAAAACGGCCCGCGAACTGGCTAACGCTCAAAATGCAGCAATCGTTGTTGCTTATGGCTTGCCGTATACTGCTTACAGCAAAGAAATCGCCATTGCTGCTTCAAACCTTGCCCTGCTGACCGGCATTGCCGGGCGCGAAGGTTCAGGTTTGTACCTGTGTGGTGAAAAGGCCAATAGCCAGGGCGCTGTTGATCTACAGATTGTGCCAGGTCCTGCAGGATTGGGTGCTCAGCAAATGCTCAGCAGTGCTGCTGATGGTCAGCTCCCGGTGTTGTATCTGGTCGGTGAAGATCCACTCGTCACCTATCCGGATCAGGAGCGGGTCAAAAAGGCCCTGGAAAAATCATTCCTGGTTGTTCAGGATCTGTTCCTGACCGATTCGGCCAAATATGCGGATGTTGTTCTTCCGGCGGCCTCATTTGCCGAAAAAGATGGAACCTTTACCAACGCTGAGCGGCGTATTCAAAGACTTAGAGCCGGCATCAAATCTCCGGGTGAAGCCAAATCCGACTTTGTTGTATTTCAGTCGCTGCTGCATAAACTGCAAAAAAATGCACCGGACACACCGGCTGCAGCTTTTGGTGAACTGGCTGGGGAGGTTCCCGGATATGCCGGTATCCACTACCAGCAGATTGGTGCCCAAGGTGAGGTTTGGGGTGGAGAGACCCTGGTTCCGGCGAAAAAGGTTCTTATGCCCGTTGCGGGCATCGAACCTCTGCAGGTTGATTATCAGCTACTCGTCGGCAGCGCGCTTTATCATAGTGGCTCCATCTCGACGCGTTCCAAAGGGCCCATGTCCGTCTGCCCTGAAGCCTACATTGAGCTCAGCCGCGAAGATGCTGCGACTTTTGGTGTTGAAACCGGCGAGGTAATTCAACTCAAAGCAGATGACGTCACTATTCAGGCAAAAGCCAAAGTAGAAAATCGCCTTCCTCAAGGTGTGTTCTTTGCCCCATATCATTTTGGCGAACTTAATCTCAACAAAATTTACCAGGGGCAGGCTGTGATTACGGTTGAGCCATCAAAGGTCTAAATAGAAAACACAACTTTGTCCTGTTGATAGTTTCTATCGACTTAAAATCGGCAGAAATGCCATAGCTGAAGAAGGAAGAGGATGGTCATGACGCCAGAAGTTCTGACGCTCTCGAACACACCGGTTCTGTTTACCGTTGCGATGCTGCTGAAAATCGCGGTGGCCTTTGTGGTCATGATTTTGATTGTTGCCTATGCTACCTATGCCGAGCGTAAAATCATCGGTCGTATGCAGACCCGCATGGGGCCGACAATGACCGGACCAAAGGGTTTGCTGCAGCCGATTGCCGACGGGGTGAAGCTCTTTTTTAAAGAGGATATGATCCCGTCTCAGGCACATCCGTTTGCTTTTGCCCTGGCGCCGATGATGCTTCTGGCTCCGGCTTTTGTCGCCATTGCAGTTATCCCTTTCGGCGGTGATCTTCACTTTACCTACGATGGTATTCTGTATGTTGTGCCGATGCAGATTACCGATCTGAACATCGGGGTGTTGTTTATCCTTGCCATGGCGGGTCTGGGGGTCTACGGAATCGTTCTGGCTGGTCTGGCTTCCAACAGTAAATATTCCCTGCTTGGCGGTATCCGTTCAACGGCCCAAATGATCTCATATGAGCTGGCTGCCGGACTTTCGATTGTCGCTATCTTCATGCTGTCGGAAACCTTGAGTCTGCGCGGTATTGTTCTGGCGCAGCAAACGCCACTCTGGGGTATTGAGGCGCTAAAATATATTCCTAACTGGTATATTTTTAGCCAGCCATTAGCCTTTGGTCTGTTTGTTGTCGCCTCTATGGCAGAGATCAACCGGACCCCGTTTGACCTCCCGGAAGCAGAGACTGAGCTTGTCTCCGGATTCTGTACCGAATATTCGTCGATGAAATATGCTCTGTTTTTCATGGCCGAGTACGCCAACATGATCACGATTTCAGCAATCACTGCGACCATTTTCCTAGGTGGCTGGGGTGGGCCCTTCTATGGCTGGATTAACTTCCTCCTCAAGGTCTTTGCTTTCATGTTCTTCTTTATCTGGATTCGGGCAACCTTCCCGCGTCTGCGTTATGACCAACTGATGCATTTGGGCTGGAAAGTTATGCTCCCCCTGGCGCTTGCAAATATCGTGATTACCGGTATTGCAGTACTGCTCTGGCAATAACCACAAGTTGCGTAGAGGATAGATATGTTTAAAGAGTTTGCTAAAGGCCTGAGTATCACACTGAAGCATCTGCTTCCCGGGCATACCACGACAGTGGATTATCCCAAGCAGAAATTGGAGATGGCCCCGCGTTTTCGCGGCCTACATCGTCTGGTGCCTGCTCAGGATCGTGAAAAATGTGTCGCCTGTTATCTGTGTCCAACCGTCTGCCCGGCGAAATGCATCACGGTAGAATCGGAAGAGAACGAAAAAGGCGAAAAATATCCACGAGTCTACGAAATCGACCTGCTGCGGTGTATCTTCTGTGGCTACTGCGTTGAGGCTTGTCCGGTCGAAGCGATCGAAATGACGAGCGCTTACGAACTGGCCAACTTCAAGCGTGACGATTTTATGTTTGACAAAGCACGTCTTCTCAAGTCGTAACAAGGAGCTGCGTACCCAATGGAAATTCTATTCTTTTATCTTGTAGCAGGGGTCGCGATTGTATCGGCATTTTTTGTCGTCAAATGCCGAAATCCGATTAACAGCGCTCTGAACCTGGTAACGACCTTTATCTGTCTGGCAGTTTTCTACGTGATGCTGGATTCTCCCTTTATGGCAGCCATTCAGATTATCGTTTACGCCGGTGCCATTATGGTGTTGATCATCTTCGTGATCATGCTGCTCAACTTCGGGCAAACGATCAAAGGACGCTATACCCATGGTCTTGCAGCTGGTGGGCTGGTCTCGGTGCTACTCATGTTTGTTGCTACCCAACTGGTACGCACCGGTGATGCAACGGGAACTGGTGGCCCAGTGACCAGTGCCATGATTGCTGAGGTTGGTCACACTGAGCTGATCGGAAGGACGCTGTTTCTTGATTTTGTCCTGCCCTTTGAAATTGCCGGGGTATTGTTGCTGATCGCCATTGTCGGCGCGTTAATAATTGCGAAACAAAAAGTCTAACAGAGAACGACCTGGGAGATAAAACATGATTACTGTTACTCACTACCTAATGTTGAGCGCGATTCTGTTCGCAATAGGTACCCTTGGAGTCCTCACACGTAAAAATGCCATTGTTGTTTTTATGTGTATTGAGGTCATGCTCAACGCGGTAAACCTGACCTTTATCGCTCTGTCCCGACATGTCGGCAATATGGATGGTCAGATCTTTGTGTTTTTTGTCATGACGGTTGCTGCTGCTGAAGCGGCTGTAGGTCTGGCGTTGCTTATTGCCTTTTATCGCAATAAAGAGACTCTCGACGTCGACGATTTTAATATGCTCAAGTGGTGATTTTTACCACATTTACGGGTGTTTCAGCTAATAGGAGAGTTTGATGTACGGTAATCTGTGGCTCATCCCATTCTTCCCGCTTCTTGGGGCGATAATCAATGGCCTGTTCGGCAAGAAGATCAAGAATGAAGCGGTCATTGGCGGTATCGGTACCCTGATGATATTCCTTTCATTCCTGGTAGCGGTGCAGAACTTTTTCAGACTGATCGGTGATACCGAAAAAGTCCATGAAATCGTCCTCGCTTCCTGGATGACGGTTGGTAATCTTCAGGTCAACTGGGAATTACTGCTTGACCCTCTTTCAGCCGTGATGATTCTGGTGGTTACCGGGGTTGGTACCCTGATCCATCTGTACTCCATCGGCTATATGCATGGAGAGGCTGGCTACTACAGATTCTTCAGTTACCTTAACCTCTTCGCTTTCTCGATGCTGATGCTGGTTCTGGGCGGCAACGCCCTGGTCATGTTTATCGGCTGGGAAGGTGTTGGTCTCTGCTCATACCTGCTGATCGGCTATTATTACGAGAAGAAGAGTGCCAGCGACGCAGCGAAGAAAGCCTTCGTTGTTAACCGTATTGGTGACTTCGGTTTCCTCTGCGGCTTGTTCATCCTATTCTGGGCCCTTGCCGGCCAGGGTGTCTGGACGATCAACTTTGTTGAAATTGCCGCCAATGCCCATCTGCTGGAAGCCGGCGGGGCACTGGTCACTATTATTACCCTGGCATTCTTTCTGGGTGCTACCGGTAAATCAGCACAGATTCCGCTCTTTACCTGGCTCCCTGACGCGATGGAAGGTCCGACTCCGGTCTCCGCGCTGATCCATGCGGCGACCATGGTTACCGCCGGTATCTATATGATCGGGCGCATGAATATCCTCTTCGCTATGGCTCCATCGACAATGATGACCATCGCTATTATCGGTGCAGCGACGGCATTTCTTGCAGCCTCAATCGGTTTCGCCCAGAACGACATCAAGCGTGTACTCGCCTACTCTACAGTATCCCAGCTGGGCTATATGTTCCTGGCCATGGGGGTGGGGGCTTTCTCGGCCGGTATTTTCCACCTGATGACCCACGCTTTTTTCAAGGCCTGTCTGTTTCTTGGTTCCGGTTCAGTCATTCACGGAATGCACCATGCTTATCACCATGCCCATCTTCATGATGATGCGCAGGATATGCGTAATATGGGCGGCCTCAGATCGAAGATGCCGATTACCTTCTGGACCTTTCTACTGTCAACCGTTGCGATTGCCGGTGTACCCTTTTTCTCCGGTTTCTTCTCCAAGGATGAAATCCTCTGGTGGTCCTTCGGATCAACTGCCGGCCATCCGATCTTCTGGATCATCGCTGTGTGTGTTGCTGGCATGACCGCTTTTTACATGTTCCGTCTGGTGTTCATGACTTTCTTTGGTGCCCAGAGAACAGATGCCCGCGCCAAGGATCATATCCCTGAGTCACCCTGGACCATTACTGTTCCGCTGATTGTTCTGGCGTTCCTCGCTGTCGTCGGTGGTTATGTTGGTGTTCCGAAAATCCTTGGTGGTGGTAACCATTTCGGGAACTTTCTGTCACCTGTGTTTGGTCGTGCCCAGGAACTGCACAATCTGAATGCTCATGGCTCCCATGCCCTTGAATATACCCTGATTGCCCTCTCGGTCAGTATTGCCCTGTTCGGTATTTACATGGCCTGGTTGATGTACATGAAGAACCCTGCGCTTCCCGCCCAATTTACTGCGAAGTTTGCCGGAGTCTATCGCTTTGTTTTTAACAAGTGGTACATCGACGAACTTTACGACTTCCTCTTTGTTAACCCCTGCAAGCGTTTTGGTACCTTCCTGTGGAAAGTCTTTGACGTCCGTCTGGTTGACGGTATTGTTAATGGTTGTGCCTGGGTTGTTAAGGGAGTTGGAGCCGGTTTGCGTTACACCCAGACGGGATACATGTATAACTACGCAGTGGCCATGGTGGTCGGCGTAGTCGTGATCGTCGGCTTTTATGTCTTTGGTTAATTGTTAATTCTGCCCGCGAATACGATAAAGCTACAAGGAGCGTTTCCACATGGCTGACAACCTTCTCAGTATTATGACTTTCTTCCCGTTGGTGGGTATGATTGCCCTCCTGTTTTTACCGCGGGACAATGACGCAATGCTCAAAAGCTTTGCCTTGGCTGTATCTTTGATTACATTCCTAATCAGCCTTCCTCTGGCTTTTGACAATGTGTTCAAGACATCGGGCGGGATGCACTATCGTGAATTCTATGAGTGGATCCATGTTGGTGAGTTTTTCCAGATGAACTATAACGTTGGTATTGACGGCATCAGCTTGTGGCTGGTGATGTTGACGACCTTCATTATGCCGATTGCCATTCTCTCCACCTGGAATGCGGTCAAGAAAAACACCAAAGGGTTTATGGCGATGCTGCTGCTGCTGCAGACCGGCATGTTGGGCGCCTTTATTTCCCTTGATCTTTTCCTTTTCTACATTTTCTGGGAACTGATGCTGATTCCGATGTATTTCCTCATCGGTATCTGGGGCGGTTCGAACCGTATCTACGCTGCCGTCAAGTTCTTCATCTATACCGCGGTCGGTTCCTTGTTGATGCTGGTCGGAATCATCTTTGTCTACTACTACGCAATACAAAGTGGATCCCCGGTCAATGGTTTTGGAGTTCAGGAATTCTACCAGCTGAATATTCCTTATGGTGCTCAATTCTGGTTGTTCCTGGCCTTCGGCTTCAGCTTTGCCATCAAGGTTCCCATGTTTCCTCTGCATACCTGGTTGCCCGATGCTCACACAGAGGCACCGACCGCCGGCTCAGTTATTCTGGCCGCAGTGCTTCTGAAAATGGGAACCTACGGTTATGTTCGTTTTGCAATGCCGCTGTTTCCTGAAGCGCTGCAGACCTTCATTCCGTTCCTGGCCTTCCTGTCTGTGGTTGGCATTATCTATGGTTCCCTGGTAGCCATGATGCAGGAAGATGTGAAAAAGCTGGTCGCCTACTCGTCTGTTGCTCACCTGGGTTTTGTTATGCTCGGCCTGTTTGCCCTGAATATGCAGGGCATGGCCGGCGGTATGCTGCAGATGATCAACCACGGTATTTCAACCGGCGCACTGTTCCTTATTGTCGGCTTTCTTTACGAGCGTCGTCATACCCGACAAATCTCTGAGTTTGGTGGTCTGGCAACAAAGATGCCGATATTCGCGACCATCTTTTTGATCATTACCTTTTCATCCATCGGTTTGCCCGGTACCAACGGTTTTGTTGGTGAGTTCCTGGCCCTGATGGGCGCCTTTGAGAGTAATCTACGCTGGTACGCTGTCTTTGCTACAACCGGTGTTATCCTCGCGGCGGTCTACATGTTGTGGGTCTATCAGCGCATCATGTTTGGTAAGGTGACCAATCCGGCCAACGAGAATATCAAGGATCTTTCGGCACGTGAAATTGTCATTATGGCACCCCTGCTATTGTTCGTTTTCTGGATCGGTATTTATCCCAATACCTTCTTTGATAAAATGAATCCCGCACTTGAACAGCTACTTGAGCAGATGAATAGCCAACAGGTTGCCATCGTCGAAGTCGTTCAACCTGTGGTTGCAAAAGTAGTTGATACTAAATAATTGTTGATTGAATAAACACTGGTTCCGAGGAGCTGTTCGATGGAAAATCTGGTTCAAGAAGCCATCCAGAATGTGAACTTGCATGCCGTGATGCCGTCATTGATACTGACTGTGGCAGGGATGGTACTACTTCTGGTTGCGGTCTTTTCTCCACGGGGTAAAACTGCACACATTGCCTGGCTGAGCATCGCCGCATTGATTGTTGCCGGTATTGTCACCATCATGGGATGGAATGATACCCAGTATGGATTTGCCGGATCTGTGCAGCTCGATAACTTTGCTGCCTTTTTTAGTATGATCTGTATTATCGCTGCAGGGCTTGCCATCCTGATGTCGGATGAATATCTTAAACGCGAGAATTTCCCGGTCGGTGAATATTATCCGTTGATTCTGATCACCACGGCTGGTGCCATGTGGATGGTTTCAGGCACCGACCTGATTACCATCTTCCTGGGTATTGAGGTTCTCTCTGTTTCACTTTACATCCTCGCTGGTTTCTTCCGCGATCAGGTTCGCTGTAACGAAGCGGGTTTGAAGTACTTTTTCCTCGGTGCTTTCTCTACCGGTTTTCTGCTCTACGGTATGGCGCTTCTCTATGGTGTCAGCGGTACCACCAAAATTTATGATATCGGCGCTTATATTCAGGCCAATCCGGACGTAACCACCAATATCATGTTTATTGCCGGCGGTCTGTTGATGCTGACCGGCTTTTTCTTCAAGATTGCCGCGGCTCCTTTCCATATGTGGACCCCCGATGTCTATCAGGGTGCGCCCACGCCGATCACTGCTTTTATGAGTGCCGGACCTAAAGCAGCAGCTTTTGCAGCGCTGATTCGCGTGACTTTTATCTGTCTGGAAGGGATGCAGGATCAACTGATCACTGTTTTCTGGGTACTGGCGGTTCTGACCATGACCATTGGTAACCTGATCGCCCTGAATCAGAAGGATCTCAAGCGCATGCTTGCTTACTCTTCTATCGCCCATGCCGGATACGCGATGGTCGGTCTGGTCGCCTGGAACGAGATCGGCTCTGCCGGAATCCTCTTCTACATGCTTGTTTACACCTTCATGAATATGGGCGCCTTTGCGATTCTGGTTCTTATCGGTCGCAGTGGCGAAGCAAATCTGACTCTGGATGGAGTTGCAGGGCTTGGTTACAAACAACCGATGCTGGGTGTCGCCTTCTGTATCTTCCTGTTTGCCTTGATGGGTCTCCCGCCAACAGCAGGATTTACCGGTAAGTTCTATATCTTTGCCGGCGCTATCAATTCCGGGTACATCTGGCTGGCGGTGATCGGTGTGCTTAATTCTGCTGTGTCTCTTTATTACTACCTGCGCATTATGATTTACATGTATTTCAAAGAGCCCGAGGAAGATTACTCCTGGGTGAAGATTTACCCGGCCACCGCTGTATCCATTGTGATTTCTGTTATCGGCGTTCTCTACCTTGGTATCGTCCCGGGGTCGATCATGCAGCTTGCGCGCATGGCGGGCTTCTGATGACCAAAAATAAATCGTAAAAAAAAGCCCTTCAGTTCGCTGAGGGGCTTTTTTTTTGGTAGAATGACCGATCCTTTAAAATAATGGACACTCTGGATGGCATTAAGAGCATATCTGCGACGGTTGTTGATTAACAATCAAGCAAAAAGTATCCTGAGCGAGGTAAATCCTGACCTGGAGATCGCGTTCATCTGTCGGCGTGAATATCTGTCCGCCTCCGGTGGGGATGCGCTTTTGTTTGCGGCAGTCAAGGGTACGACGGTTCGGGTTGCAGCAAATCTGTTCGGCTCTAAAAACCGATCGCTGATGATGCTGAACAACGATGAGGGAGGATTAATACATAAGATCAGAACCATGATCGCTTCGGGTACGCATGATGCTGCAACAAGTCTGACGAATGCGTGCCACATGCACCCCATTGATTCCTTTGAGCCTGAATATCAGCACAGAGAACTGACCTTGAAAGAAATTCCCGCCCTGCGGAGTTGGCCGAGAGAAAAACATCGCTATTTAACCTTAGCCTTGACCCATAGCGTTTCCCCTGCAACCGGTATCTGCAACCTGGGATTGTATCGAGCCGCAGTGGTTGGTGAAAGCGCAATCGCCCTGAATTTTGGACCAGGTTCCGGGGCAGATGATCATCTTAAGATAGCGGCTGCGCGCGGTGAATCCCTCTCCGTAGCCCTGATTCTTGGGGCAGATCCGGCTTTGATCTGGGCTGCTGCGGCACCCTTGCCACCTGGCTGCAGTGAGTACGGATTTGCCGCTGCGATATCCGGCCGCCCGGTCACCTTTGCGCCCTGTTTAACGCAACCATTGAGCCTTCCGGCCAGCGCCGAAATTATTATTGAGGGTGAAATCAAACCAGGTGCAAGGGTCACTGAAGGCCCTTTTGGAAATCATACCGGACAATATGTTGAGCGCCAAGGTTGCCCGCTCATGGAGGTCACGACAATACGCCATCGTCTCCAGCCCATTATCCCGGTCACAGTCGTCGGGCCACCACCGAGCGAGAATGTTCAGTTAGCGAAACTCAATGAGCTGCTGTTGCGTGAAATGCTTTTATTTGATTTCCCACTGATCGCCGATCTTGTCATGCCGCCACGGACAGCTTTTCATGGGGTGGCGGTTATTGCCGTCAGACAATGTTCAGCCACAGATGTTGCTGATTTGATCCAACAGTTGCGCCGCCCGAACTGCCTTGGCAGATCCCGGATGCTGGTGCTCGTGGATGACGACATCAATATTCATGATCTTGATCTGAGTTGGTGGCGTGCCGTTAACTTGCTGAGTCCGGAGCGGGTCATTACTACCGATAAAGGGTTTATTATCAATGCAACAGGTGTTAACAAAGAGCAACTGGTAACAGAAGATCAGGCGACCACGGTGCTGGTTGAGAGTCGAAACTATCAGATATCGAGGAAAACGCCGGAGTACTTAGAACCATGACAGATCAACATCATAATGAGCGAGCTTGCGCATTGACCACGCTGCAACAGGTGTTCGGTTATCAAAGCTTTCGGCCCCATCAGGAGGATGCCATTGTCAGTCTGATTGGCGGGCGAGACGCTTTTATTCTGATGCCGACCGGAGGCGGAAAGTCGATCTGTTTCCAGATTCCCGCCCTGATCAGACCGGGGATAACGATCGTTGTGTCACCCCTGATCGCCTTGATGAAGGATCAGGTCGACAGTTTGCAGGCTTTGGGGATCCGTGCTGCCTGTTATAATTCGAGCCTGACCGCGGGCCAGGGTCGCGATGTCCTCGAACAGTTATATCAGAACCGCCTTGATTTACTCTATGTGGCTCCTGAGCGCTTGATGAGCGCCGACTTTCTTAATCTTTTGCAGGGGATGACCCCAGCTCTTTTCGCTATCGATGAGGCCCACTGTATTTCCCAGTGGGGTCATGATTTCCGCCCGGAATATATTCGTCTGGGCCAGTTGCGCAAGCTTTTTCCCACTGTGCCGATTGCAGCACTGACGGCAACGGCAGAAAAACACACACGCGCAGATATTATCGCTTGTCTGCAGCTGAAGGATCCCTATCGGGTGGTCTGTGGCTTTGACCGACCAAATATCCGCTACAGCCTCGTTGATAAAGTGAAGCCTTATCAGCAGCTTTGTGAATTTCTATTACGCTACAGCGATCAGGCCGGGATTATCTACTGTTTGAGTCGTAAGCGGGTCGAAGAAGTCGCCGACAAATTAAACCGCGACGGTTATAAGGCTGCGGCCTATCATGCCGGGCTGGGCCCGGAGGTGCGGCGCTCGGTGCAGGAAGATTTTCTGCGCGATGATGTGCAGATTATCGTCGCTACTGTGGCCTTTGGAATGGGCATCGATAAGCCCAATGTGCGATTTGTCGTTCATTATGACCTGCCGAAAAATATCGAAGGTTTTTACCAGGAGACCGGCCGTGCCGGTCGTGACGGCATGCCGGCCGAGGCCCTGCTCCTGTTCGGCTACGGCGATATTGCGCTTCTGCGCGGATTTATAGAAAAAATTGAAGACCCGGAGCAGTTGCGTACGGAGTTGCACAAACTCAACGCCATGGTGGCTTTTGCAGAAGCGGGGATTTGTCGACGGCGGGTGCTGCTGGGTTATTTTGGCGAGGTCATCGAAGCGGATTGCGGAAATTGCGATAATTGCCTGAATCCACCCGAACAATACGATGCGACTGAATATGCGCGCAAAGCCCTGTCCTGTGTTTACCGGGTTGGTCAGAGTTTTGGCGTTGGCCATGTCGTCGATGTCCTTCGGGGAGCGGAAAACCAACGGATCAAAACAATAAAACATGATCGCCTCTCAACCTATGGGATAGGACAGGACGTCAGTCGCGACCATTGGAACTATCTGCTGCGTCAATTGATTCAGCTTGGGTACCTGGAGCAGGATGTAGCTCGCTACTCGATCCTGAAGCTGACCGAGCAGGCGCGGCCGTTATTGCGCGGCGACGAAATGCTTAAACTGTGCAAGCCGCGCATCAGGGTGCAGCGCAGCAAAAAGAAAGAACACAAGATTAAGGGGCAACACTACGACCCGGCCCTGTTCGAAGAGCTACGTCAATTACGTAAACAGATCGCTGATCGCGACGGGGTTCCACCCTATGTTGTCTTTGGTGATGCGAGTCTGGCAGAAATGGCCGTTGCATTGCCGACCAGTCAGGGTGAATTGATGGCCATCAATGGTGTTGGGCAAGTTAAGCTACAACGTTACGGTAATGATTTTATCCAGGCGATTAACGGCTTTTTGTGTCGTTAACCCTGGGCTGTGGGAGGTATTTTGAAAATCGTATCATTTAACATCAATGGATTACGGGCACGTTACCATCAGTTGCAGGCGCTGGTCGAAAAGCATGATCCTGATATTATCGGTTTGCAGGAAACCAAGGTTCACGACAGTGAGTTTCCCCACGACCAGTTGAAGACTCTGGGCTATCATATTGTCCATCATGGCCAAAAAGCGCACTATGGGGTGGCTACTCTGTCACGCTGGCAGCCGCTGGCGGTGATGAAGGGATATCCCAATGAAGACCCGGAACATCAACGGCGAACCCTGATCACCGCTTACCAGCTGAGCGATGGCACTACCGTAAAAATCGTTAATGGCTACTTCCCGCAAGGGGAAAGTCGCCATCATCCGGTAAAGTTTCCTCACAAACGCGATTACTACGAAAATCTCAACACCTGGTTGACACATGAAGCGGACCCGGAAGACCAGTTGCTGGTTCTCGGAGATCTGAATGTGGCGCCGACAGATGCGGATATCGGCATCGGTGAAGAAAATGCCAAACGCTGGTTGCGCAGCGGGAAGTGCAGTTTCCTGCCGGAAGAGCGTAGTTGGTATGAAAAACTCTATAGCTGGGGTCTGCAGGATACCTGGCGGACATTGAACCCGGCTGTGAGTGATCAGTTCAGCTGGTTCGATTATCGCTCACGCGGCTTTGAAGCCTCCCCCAGGCGCGGTTTAAGGATCGACATGATCCTGGCGACCAGAAAGTTACAGCAACGCTGTATCAATGCCGGCATCGACTACGAACTGCGGAGTATGGAAAAGCCTTCCGACCACTGCCCGATCTGGGCCGAGTTTACCTGAGGATTAATGCCGGCTCGTTGACATCAGATCTAAGAAAGTTCAAAATTGGTACTGCGTTGTTAAGAAAAACAGTGGCAAAAGATTCGCTGGATTGAAGAAAATAAGGAGGCGTCTATGAGTAACCATAAAATTGCTAGAAGATTATTGGCCATTTTTTTTGTTGTCGGTTTATTGCTGTCGGGAACATCTGCTGCAGCACAGGAACTCTACCTGAAATACAACGTGCATACCCAGGCTGATCGGGCAAACGTGTTAAAGGGGAGCTACGCCAACTATACCAACCCGGGGGATGGGCACGTCATTATCCCGGCAGGAACGAAAATTAACATCACCAAAAAGTCTCGCCGCGGATTTTATTTTACTCACGACTTTTCGTCACAAGAGGCCTATGTTGAATTTCATGAACCTAGAATGGGTATGAGCGTGGATGCCTATATTGAGTTGATTACTTCAACCTCTCCAGTCAGCCTGTCAGAGTTTACCGCTACTGACCAGAAGGGAATCAAGGAAGGCAGAGCAGCCATCGGGATGACCCGCGAGGGGGTGATGACGGCACTTGGGTATCCTGCTGTCCATCGGACCCCAAGCCTTGAAGCGTCCCGCTGGATTTACTGGCAGAACCGCTTCCGTACCCTCGCTGTCGATTTTGGTGCTGACGGCAAGGTTTCATCTATCACGAACTAGAAATTGATGGTTGGGCACATTTTAACAAGCGAGGTTGAAGATTGTCGGATAACAAGCGTATTGCTCTGGTCACCGGAGCGAGCAAAGGGATTGGTGCCGCTATTGCCATCGACCTGGCGGCTGAGGGTTTTCACATTTGGTTGAATTACCGCTCAGATCAGGCTGGAGCTGAAAAGGTTGCAGAAAGAATCAGGAACGCTGGAGGTAGCAGCACGCTGCTGTGTTTTGATGTCGCTGCCAGCAGTGAGGTTGCTCGGGTGCTGGAACCGCTGCTGGACGAACAGACCCCTTATGTGTTGGTCAACAATGCCGGTTATGCCCGCGACGGGATCATGGCGATGATGCCGGAGCACGATTGGCAGGATGTTCTGGATGTCCACCTCGGGGGTTTTTTTAACGTCACCCGACCTGTAGTCGCGCGGATGCTGAAAAAACGCTGTGGACGGATCATCAATATCGTTTCGACTTCGGGTGAAGCCGGGGTCGCCGGCCAGGTTAACTATTCGGCCGCCAAGGCGGGGTTGATCGGAGCGACGCGCTCCCTGGCAGCAGAGGTAGGCCGCCGCAAGATCCTCGTCAATGCGGTTTCGCCGGGTTTCATCGAAACCGATATGCTAAGTAGCTTGCCGAAAGAGCAGATTTTGCCCAGCATCCCTTTGGGACGTTTTGGTACCCCGGAAGAGGTGGCAGGGCTGGTAAGCTTTCTCTGTTCAGACAAGGCCGGCTACATCACCGGTCAGGTGTTTGCCGTCAACGGCGGCGTGCATATTTAAGCAAGCTGACTATGTATTTTACTCCACTAGTGTCAGGCAGAGGGCCGGATCCCCTTCTTCAGGAACACTTTTCGCCCTCCATGGCTGCTTGACTGTCGCCCTCCATGGCGACAGACACCCTTCCGAAGGGAACCCGGCCCTCTGCCCCTGTTTTGCTGGATCCGGTTAGATGAACAAATTATGACAAAGGAAGTACACGTGAAGCGAGTCGCCATTACCGGTATCGGCATCATTTCCTGTCTCGGGCAGGATATCAGCACGGTCGGCGCGGCCTTAAAAGCCGGGGGTTCCGGTATCGTCATTGACCCGGAGCGGATTGAATTAGGGTTTCGCAGCCCGCTCACCGCCCGGATTAATGACTTTGACGCCAAAATCCTCGGGCGTAAACAGCGCAAAAGTATGCCTGATTTCGCGGTCTGGGCCTATGCCGCCAGCACCGCTGCATTGGAGATGGCAAACTTAGACGAAGATGCTATCAAGAATGACCAGACCGGGCTTTTATTTGGTTGTGACTCCAGTTGTATTGCCGCCATTGAACAGGTCGAAGCCCTTAAAGCTGCCGGAGAAACCAAAGGGATCGGTAGTGGCCAGATCTTTCGTTCCATGACCTCGACGATCACCATGAATCTGAACACCCTGCTGGGTACCCGGGGCGCCTGCTGGAGTTTAAGCTCCGCCTGTGCCAGCGGCGGTCATGCCGTCGGTCAGGCAGCTGACCTGATTCGCCTGGGACGCCAGGAGCGGGTAATCTGTGGAGGTGCCCAGGAGATCAACTGGCAGTCCATGTGCAGCTTCGATGGTCTCGGTGCTTTTTCCGTACGGGTTGATGATCCGGCTGCGGCCAGTCGTCCCTTTGACGCGGAACGTGACGGTCTGGTTCCCGGCGGCGGCGCCGCAGCGATCATTCTCGAGCGCTATGATCTGGCGCAGCAGCGTGGCGCCACCATTCTGGGAGAGGTTCTCGGTTACGGTTTTTCATCCGATGGCGGGCAGTTATCGATCCCGACGTTTGATGGCCTCGGGCGTGCCATGCGGATGGCACTGGATGATGGCGGCTTGACAACCGCCGATATCGATTATCTCTGTGCCCACGCAACCTCGACCCCGGCGGGGGATGCAGCAGAAGCTGAAAATATTCGCCGTATATTTGGTAGCAGAACACCACCGATTTCAGCCCTCAAGGCCATGACCGGTCACGAGTTGTGGATGTCGGGGGCATCACAGGTGGTTTATACCACCATCATGGCGCAACAGGGTTTTATCGCCGCCAGTAAAAACTTTCACCGTCCCTGCGAACAGACGCAAGGATTGAATATTCTCCGGGAACCCCTTCCTTTTGGCCCCAAGCGGGCTCTGTGCAATTCTGCCGGTTTCGGCGGCACCAACGCTTCTCTTGTGATCGGCTTCGATTAAACTATGACTTACGACAGCATTATTATCGGGGCAGGTCTGTCCGGTTTGACCTGTGGACTGTTGTTGGCAAAGAGCGGCCGCAAGGTGTTGATCGTCGAACAGCACCCTGAACCGGCACCGGTGGTGCGCGGTTTCTCCCGGGGTGGGGTCTATTTCGACAGCGGCTTCCATTATGCCGGTGGATTAGGAGAAGGGGGACCGCTTAGACTGTTCCTCACACATCTGGGGCTGGCGGAAAAACTCGAATTTTTACCCTTTGCCGCTGATGGCTTTGATCGGCTTCGGATTACCGGCAGCGCTACTGATATCGACCTGCCGGTAGGGATGGCAAAGATTGCTGCGCAACTGTCACAATCGTTCCCGCACCTGAAGCCGGAAATTACCAGCTTCCTTGACGAGATTGAAGCGTGCTGGTGCAATTTCCCCTACCTGGATCTCGACAAAGAGTTCGCCGGCGCTGATCTGCATTTGGTTCATGAATCGTCATTGGCCCAGCGCCTGGAGGTTTTTTCGAGCAGCCCGGAGTTGCAGACGTTGTTGTCGATGCATGCACTGCTCTACGGTGTGGCACCGCAGGAAGCCTCCATAACCCTCAATGCTCAGGTTGCAGGCTCTTATTTCCATTCCGCCCATGGCATTGGCGGTGGTGGCCGCAGGCTGATAGCTGCCTATCTGGAACGCCTTGCAGAGAGCGGAGTCGACATCCGTTGCCGGGCTGAAGTAACCCGGATTCTGAGTAGCAATGGCAAGGTTACCGGGGTGGAGTTGGTCGATGGTGAAATCATCCTCGCCGCAGAAGTGATTGCTACCTGTAATCCGGCACTGGTGCCTTGCATGTTGCCTGCCGGGGTGCTGCGTCCAGCCTATCGCAAGCGTCTGGAACAATTACGTCAGACGCCGTCGGCGCTGATCCTGTACGCTCGTTGTGCGAACCCAACGTCCTTGTTGGGTGGTAAAAACTTGTTCGTCTGTCCACAAGCCGGAACCCTGGAGATTGGTTTGGACAGACCAGTGGAAGAACGTCCCATGTATCTGGCCGGCGCCGATCATTGCCCTGCTACCGAGGACGTCAAGGGGGTGATTGCCATTGTTCCCGCGGCCTATGATGAGGTGAGTGGCTGGCAAGGCAGCTCGGAGCAGCGTTGCCCTGAGTACCTTGACTGGAAGAAGCAGATGACCCGACGCCTGCTGCGCCATCTTATGGCCAGTGTTCCGGAATTGGGGAATCTCGAACCCCTTGATCTGGCCACGCCTTTGACCCTGGAAAATTACTCCCGTGCGCCGCAAGGGGCAATCTATGGGGTTGGTCGGGTCTTGGGTCAGTATAACCCCCAGCCGCAAACCCGTCTGGCAGGTTTTTATCTGTCCGGCCAGGCGGTTGCCGGCCCGGGGTTGCTGGGAACCCTGGTTGCCGGTTATTATACTAGTGGTAGCATCATTGGCCACGAACTGTTGCGGGGAGAATTACGGACATGTCGTTAAGCGCGGTTGTCATCACCGGAATCGGAGTTGTTTCACCGTTGGGAAACAGCTATGAGGCCCTGATTAAAGATCTGTTTCAGGGGCACTCAGGCATTGCCGAGCTGCCTTCCCTGCGTGCGGTCGGTGGGTTGCGTTCGCGCTTGGCGGCGACGGTTAACAATGTTGAAGCCAAACAGATTCCGCGCAAGAATCGCCGCTCCATGTCCGATATGTCAGTATATGCCTATCTGGCCAGCCTGCAGGCCCTGGCCATGGCCGAGTTTCCGCAAGAGCAGCTGGCTTGCGGTGAGTTGGGGGTTGCCATCGGCTCGACCCTTGGCAGTACTGCTACCAGCGAAGGTTTTTTTAAGGATTATTTTCAGGACTACAGCCTCGAGCGGATGAAGTCCGGTTTGTTCTTTCAGTTGATGGGGCATTCCTGTTCCGCCAATGTGGCCCAGTCTCTGGGCATCACCGGGCGGGTCATGGCTCTGTCGGCCGCCTGTGCCACCAGTTGTCAGGCCATTGGTTACGCTTACGAGCAGATTGCTTTCGGCAAGCAGCAGGCGATTCTCTGTGGTGGTGCTGATGAGCTGCACCCTCTGACAGTCGCGACCTTTGATGTTCTGCACGCGGCCTCGACCGCCTGGAATGATTGTCCCGACCAGGCACCTGGTCCCTTTGATCAGCGCCGTGATGGTGTTATCTGCGGTGAAGGAAGCGGAATCCTGCTGCTGGAATCGCGTCCTCATGCCATAGCTCGTGGTGCCCGCATCCTTGCTGAGGTGGTTGGTTTTGCTACGACCTCTGATACCTCGAGCATCGCTAATCCCGATGTCGGGGCGATGGAACGCTGCATGCGGCTGGCCTTGACCGATGCGGGCTTGACACCAGCCGATATCGATTATATCAATGCCCATGCTACCGGTACCGGTCAGGGTGATATCGCCGAGGCCGAAGCGATTCGGGCGATCTTTTCGGATAGCGCACCGGTCAGCAGCTTAAAAGGCCATCTTGGTCATACCATGGCAGCCAGTGGTGCGATCGAACTGGCAGCCAGCCTGGGCATGATGCAGCAGCAGCGCCTGGTTGCTACCCGTAACCTGTTAGAAATTGATGAGCGCTGTCGTGGTATCGCCCACCTGCAGCACAACGAAGAACGGCAGGTTAGTACGATTCTGAAAAATAACTTTGCCATGGGCGGTATCAACTGCACCATCATCATAAGGAGACATACAGGTGACTGAGCAGGAAGTGATTGAGCTCATCGATTCCAGTCTGGCCGAAGAGTTTGAGCTGGAACGTGATGCGATGACGCCGGAAGCGAATATCTACGAAGATCTGGGATTGGACAGCCTTGACACCGTTGATATGGTGATTGTGCTCGAAGGGGCATTCAAATTCAAGATCCGCGAGGAGGAAGCGGTTCGGGGCATTCGTACCCTGGGGGATATCCATCGTTTTGTCTTGAGTAAAATGGACCAGAAGCCCTGAACCGAAAGAGATCCGTTGCCATGGCCGGCAATCATCAGCATTCAGAATCAGGAACGGCCATTTTTTTCGTATGGGTTGCCTTGATGAATCTGTGGGTGTATCCCGCCCTGCTGTTGTGGACCTTCATTGGAATTCTGATCTTTCCCTTCCTCTTCAGCGTCGGACTGATCTTTCTGCGCCAACCTGCGGATCGCCTGATGCGCTGGTTTGTCTGGGTCTACGGGCGCGGTTGGCTGCTGTTGATGAGCCCGTTTGTGCGTTTTCGCCGTGAAAAAATGGAGCGGGTAAGGGTCGATCGCCCTTGTGTTTTTGTGGTCAACCACTTTTCCTTTTTCGATACCTACTGTATGGCCCTGCTGCCCCAGTACGATATCGTATTTGCCGTGCGCTCCTGGCCGTTCCGGCTGTTCTGGTACAGTGCCTTTATGCGCCTGGCGCGCTACCTCGATGTCGAAGGCAGCAGCTGGGAAGAAACCCTGAGCAACAGTCGGAGTGTCTTTGCCGGCGGGGGGACGGTCTTGTTCTTCCCCGAGGGGCACCGCAGTCGTACTGGTGAGATCCAGCGCTTTTATTCCGGCGGCTTCAAGGTGGCGATCGATGCCGGTGTCGACTTGATCCCCTTGTGTATCGATGGTACCGATCAACTGCTGCCGCCGGGGCGTAAACTGTTTCGCCCCGGTACCGTCACCTTGCGGGCCATGGAGCCGATTGCTACCGATGATTACCGTGACAAAAATGGTCATATCCTTCTGCGCAAAGAGGTCAAGGAACAGATGACGGCAGAACTGGCTGCTATGCGCGAAGGACGGGGAAAATGAGGTTTCTGCCCTGCCAACTAAGTCAACAGGCCGCCCTGGAGGAGATCGAAGAACGCCAACTGGAACTGCTGCAAGCACATCTGCAATATCTGCAGCGGCGTTCCCCCTATTATCAGCGCCTTTTTGCCGCCAGGGATTTTGCTCCCGATCAGTTGACCTCTATGGATCAGTTGCACACTTTGCCACTGACGGGAAAGGCGGAACTGGCAACATCCAATCGTGACTTTCTGGCTGTTGGCGAGGACGAGGTGGTCGATATCTGCGTCACCTCCGGTACCACCGGTGAACCGGTGACCCTCTGGCAGACGGAAACGGATTTGCAGCGTCTGGCAGAAAATGAACGTCAAGCCTTTGTCGCCGCAGGGATAACCCGTCACCACCGGGTCCTGATCGGCGCTGCCCTTGATCGCGGGTTCATGGCCGGCCTGGCGTATTTCCTCGGCCTGCGCGAAATCGGTGCGACCATTATCAGAGCGGGGTCAAGCTCTCTGGAGTTTCTCGCCGAAACGCTAAAGCGGCAGCGCCCCGATGTGCTGGTCGGGGTACCCAGTCTCTTTCTGACTTTGGCCCGGCACTTACAGCGCAGCGGGACTGATTGTACCACCCTTGGGGTTGACAAGCTGATCTGCATTGGTGAACCGGTGCGCAATCCTGATCTGACCCTGTCTCCTCTGGGGTCAAGCCTGGCTGAATACTGGTCGTCCCAGGTACTGGGAACCTATGCCGCCACCGAAATCGCCACCGCTTTTGGCGACTGTGAACAGGGGTGTGGCGGGCACTTGTTGCCCGAACTGGCGGTGGTGGAAATCATCGATGAAAAGGGGCAGCTGCTCGGCGCCGGTCAGGTTGGTGAGGTGGTGGTGACCCCCTTAGGTGTGACCGGAGCGCCCCTGTTACGTTATCGCACCGGCGACATGGCGGTGCTCTTCGATCAATCCTGCGCCTGCGGTCGCCAGACCCCGCGCCTGGGCCCGATTCTGGGACGGCGTGAGCAGCTGCTTAAATGTCGGGGGACCAGCCTGTTCCCGGCGACGATTGCTCATGCCTTGCATAGCATCGCGGCGATCCAGGGCCATTACATTGAGGTTTATCCCGAGCATGATCTTGCTGATGAGGTCAAGGTGGTCGTCGGGTGCACTGACCCGACCCTGACCGCAGACCAGATCAGTGCCCGCATTGCCGCCCTGACGCGGGTCAAACTCGCGGTGACCATCTGTTCACCGGCAGAGATCCTGCGCAAAACGGTGCGTCCCGAACGGCGCAAGCCGATCATTTTTTTTGATTACCGTCCTGCTCATCAGCAACAGAAAGAATCACTATGACCGACAAAGCGATTATTACCCTTGACGGCAGCAGCTTGAGCATTGCTGACATTGTTGCCATCGGTGTCGGCGACAAAAAGGTTGTCCTTGATCCGGAGGCCCTTGAGCGTTGCCGTGCCAGTCGCACCTTTTTGGAAGAAGAGGTGGCCGCCCGGCGGATTATTTACGGGGTTAACACCTCGTTCGGCCCGATGTGTAACAAAATCATCGACGATCACGAAATCGAAACCCTGCAGGTCAATCTGATCCGCAGCCATGCCGCCGGACTGGGTGATCCGCTCAAGGACTACATCGCCATCGCCGTCATGGCCGTGCGCCTTAACACCCTGGTCAAAGGTTACAGCGGGGTAAGGATTGAGCTCCTCGACCATATGCAGTGGCTGATCAACGAGCGGCTTGCTGCCTATATCCCCGAATCCGGCAGTGTTGGCGCTTCCGGCGACCTGATTCACCTGGCCCACTTGAGTCTGGCGATCATCGGTGAGGGGGATCTCTATTATCAGGGTGTTCTGCGACCGGCTGCAGAGGTGTATGAGGAATTGGGTCGTACCCCGATGCGCCTGTCCTTCAAGGAGGGTATCGCCCTGATGAATGGCACCAGCGCTATGACCGCCCTGGCGGCCTTTGCTCTGTTCGGGGCGCGTAAGCTGCTGAATCTCAGCTGTGTTACCGGTGCTTTTGCCATCGAGATTTTCGGTGGTATTGATGATGCCTTTGACGAGGATCTGCACCGGGTCAAGCCCCATCCCGGGCAAGTCGAGATTGCCGATACCATCCGCCGACTCTATCAGGGTTCCGGGAATATTACCCTGCGCTCCGAGATGCACGAGCTGATTCGGCAGCAGAAGCTCGACGGCCCGGTGTTTGAAACCAGCATCAACGTTCAGGATGTCTACTCGGTGCGTTGTACTCCCCAGGTGCTGGCACCGGTTGCTGAAGCAGTGCGTTATGCCGAACAGGTGGTGGAAACCGAAGCCAACTCCTCCAACGATAACCCGATCATTATCCCGGAAAAGAAAAAGGTGATCCATGGTGGCAATTTTCACGGGCAAAGCATCGGCTTTGCCATGGACATGCTCTGTGTCGCCATTTCCACTCTCTGTAATCTGTCGGAACGGCGTACCAATAAATATCTCGACAAGCACCTTAATGAAGGATTGCCGGAGTTTCTTATTCCCGGCACCCTTGGCCTGACCATGGGCTTTATGGGCGCGCAGTATCTGTCAACCTCGACCACCGCGGAAAATCGCCAACTCGCCGGTCCGGTCAGCACCAATACCATCAGCTGCAACGCCTCCAATCAGGATGTGGTGAGTATGGGCACGGTGGCGGCCCGCAAGGCGTTTAAGTCCGTGAGTAATGCCAAACATGTGGTGACGCTGGAGGTACTCGCCGATCTGCAGGCTTTATCCTTCCGTAACGCTGATCGTCTCGGGCGCGGCACCGGCCGCATTTATCAACGCCTGCAGGAGGATTTCCGGGTCTATGACAACGGCCATATCTTCCACGAGGATCTCGTTCGTTTTCGCAAGCTGTTGTTCTCCAGCCAGCTGTTTGACGACTTAAGCTGCTACTGGGAGGAGTAATGACCGACCTGGTGTTGCCGCTTCCTGCGCAAGAGCTGATCCCTCATCGTCCTCCCATGCGTCTGGTTGAACGTCTGCTTGAGGTTGATGGAAAAAATGGGGTTGTTGAGGTGCAGATCGGCTCAGAATCGCTGTTGATCGACGCTGAAGGAATGCTGGAAGATCTGGCCCTGGTGGAGATCATGGCGCAATCCTACGCCACCCTGAAGGGTTATATCGATCGGCGTGACCAGCTTCCGGTGCGTCAGGGATTTCTCGTCGGCATCAAGAAGATGGTTCGCTATGCGTCCGTGATGGCCGATGATCGGCTGCAGGTGCATATCCGTACTATTGCTGAACTTGAAGACTTTGCCGTTGCTGAAGGGGAAATCCGCCGTGGGGCAGCAGTGATTGCCGCGGGTGATGTCAAGGTGTGGATTAATTGATATGAATGGTTTTGCCGGGATCAAACGGATTTTTTTGGTATTGCTGGTCGGCCTTGCTTTAGCAGTGCCGTCCCTGGCTGCCGACAATGACGGGCTGCAAAACATTCTGGCGCAACTCAAGGCAGCAGCGGCCAAGGTGAAAACCCTGCAGAGTCTCTTCGTACAGGAAAAGAACCTGGAGATGTTTGAGCAGCAATTACTTTCCAGCGGCAGGATGGTCTATGTCCAGCCCGATCAGTTGCGCTGGGAATTACTGACCCCGGTTGCTTCCGGTTTCATCCTGAAAGGGGAACAGGGCGTACGCTGGAATGCTGTCAGCCAGCAGCGACAACGCTTTTCTGTCAACGCTGACCCGCTCATGGGGGTGGTGGCGCAGCAATTGCTGGCCTGGGCCCGGGTTGATCTGGAATGGTTGCGTGAACGGTACCGCATTGTTCTGATGGCAACCGCGCCGGTGGTGCTTGAGCTGACCCCCCTCGACCCCGGCGAAGCCGAATTTATCGAGTCTATCGAGGTGACCTTTGATCCGCAACAGGGTTACGTTACTGATGTGTTGATCCAGGAACAATCGAGCGACAGTATGCGTTTACGCTTTACTGATGTCCGTATCAACGACAGCGTTGCGGCTGAGGCCTTCGTGCCACCGGAATTCTGATGTCCTTTATTTTAAGCTGTTATAACTGGTTGCAGGGGCGGCGTGGTTGGCTGGTGCTGGTTTTGCTGGCACTGCTGCTGCTTTGCGGTTGGAACCTGACGCGACTGGATATCGACGATCATATCGTCTCCATGCTTCCCGATGGTGAGTCCCGCGTTGCACGGGACTTTGAACTGCTGCAGCAATCTCCCTTTGCCCGCAAAGTGGTTATTCACCTGCGCGCTGATTCCAGTGTAAGCGTCCCCCGGTTAAATGCGGCCACCACGCAGCTGCGTGATGAGTTGCCGGAACCCTGGTTTGTTGATCCCTTGAGCGGCCCGGCCCAGATCAAGCGCCAGCAGCTGCTCAACAGCGTGCTTGAATCTATGCCCCTGCTCCTTGATGAGGCTGATCTGGCACAATTGGAACAGCGGCTTGATGATGAAGGGATCGCATTGACGCTGGCGGAGAATCTTTCCGAGTTATTGCAACCCCAGGGACTCTTTGTCCGCGAACGTATCCGACGTGACCCCTTTGCCCTCTATCTGCTGGCGCTGGACAAATTGCGTAGTGTCAATCCCCTGCCTGAAGTGCGTATCGAGGGGGAGTATTTTGTCAGCCATGATGGGTTAAGTCGCCTGATTCTGGCAGACACCCCGGTTCTCATCACCGATGGCGACGGTGCTAGCCAGTTGCTGGAGGCCTTCGAGCAGGCGCGCCAGTCGTTGCCGCCCGGAATTTCTGCTGAGCTGATCAGTGGCCATGCCTATACCCTGGCCAATGCTGATATCATCAAGACTGACATGCGCACCCTGCTGCTGGTGTCAGGGGGCGGATTGCTGCTGTTGTTTGTGTTGCTGATCGGCAACTGGCGCGCGGTGCCGGTGTTGTTGCTACCGTTTTTCAGTGTTGCCACCGCCTTGCTGGTATTGTCCTTGTTTGTTGATCAGGTGTCGGGCATTACCATCGGTTTTGGCGCGGTTGTCCTTGGCATCACCATCGATTTTGCCCTGCATGTCTATTTTGCCCTGGTGCGCCGTGGGAGTGAACGCGCTGACATCCTGCGCCTGGTCGCTCGCCCGGTACTTTTCGGTGGTTTGACGACCCTGGCAGCGTTCAGTGTCCTGGTTTTCTCCGATCTGCCCGGTCAGCGCCAGCTTGGGCTGTTCGCCGGCGCCGGGATTGTCGCTGCCGTTGTGCTGGCGCTGCTGGTCCTCCCCCATTTTATCCCGCGGACAACGGCGCTTGTTCCAGGAGTACGACTTAGTGGCAAGCGTTCGCTGCTGGAGCGGTTGCCGTCCTTGCGCTACGGGATTATTGGTCTGTGGGTTGCCCTGTGTGGAGCCAGTTTGCTGATGTTGCCGCAGTTGTCCTTTAATGGCGAATTACGTCAGCTTGGTTATCTGCCCGATCAGCTTCAGCAGGCTGAAAAAAGCTTACGTCAGGCCTGGGGAGATGTGCGAGGTCGGGCCATGATCTTTGTCAGTGCCGACAATCTTGAGCAGCTGCTGTGGCACAATGAACAGGTGTGGCAGGTGTTGGGGGCCCATCAGCTCCAGTCAGAAGCCGTCAGCCTGGCCCCGCTGCTGATCTCGGAACGAGCCCGACAGCAACGAATTGATCGTTGGCAGCATTTCTGGCAGCAACATCAGGCATCGACCTTAGAACGGATAGCCGCTAGCGGCCGAACCTATGGTTTTAAACCCAGCGCCTTCGCTCCCTTTTTCGATACTCTTACGCTACAGCCGCCACCCATTGACGCCGGGACGCTTGAAGACTGGGGGTTGGGGACGTTAACTGACAGCTTGTTGCAAAGAGATGAAAACGGCTATCAGCTGATTACCCTGCTCCCTGATCGTCCGCAGGAAATAGCTGTCCTGTTGCAGCCCGATATCCTGCCCGCAGGAGCGGTTCTGGTTTCCCAGGGAGCTTTTGCCGATCAGCTGGCGCAAGAAATTGTCGACGACTTCTATCAGTTCATGGGCCTTGCCGGGTTGGCGGTGGTATTGTTGCTTGGCCTTTTATTTCGCCGGGTCACGGACGTTGTGGTTGCGCTGTTGCCGGCGCTGACCGGTTTGCTGGTACTGCTCGGCGGTATGGCCTGGTTGGGGGTGGAGCTGAACCTGTTTAATGTCATTGCCTCCTTGCTGATTATCGGATTGGGGGTTGATTACGGTATTTTTATGGTCTGTCATGGCCAGAGTAAGGAAGACCTGGCTTCAGTACGCGCCGTGCTGGTCTCGGGATTATCCACGCTGATTGGTTTTGGCGCCCTGACCCAGGCACAGCATCCAGCGCTGTTTTCCATTGGCCTTACCCTGTTGTTGGGGATCAGTGCCGCCATGCCGACGGCAATTCTGGTGTTGCCGGCCCTACGGAGGCAGCCGTGATGAGACCCATTATTTCGTTGTTGATGTTGCTCTTGGTCGCTGCTTGTGTCCCTTCCCCGCAGTCGCTGGATCTGCGCGAAATCTGCTCGCAGGAACTTTCTGCTGCCACGGTGGCAGAACAACACTGGCTCAATCAGGCCGATACCTGGCGGCTGCGCCAGAGCGCTTTGTTGGAACTGCGGGGCAGAAAATTTGCTTTCGAAGGCTTCATGATGCTTGACCTCAGCGAGCAGCAGCTGCACATGGTCGCTATGAACGAAATGGGCGTGGTGTTTTTTGAGCTGATCGTGACACCAGACGATCAGGAGTTGCGCCGGGTGCTGCCGCAACTGCAACAGCAGCGTGGGTTGGCTGAAGGGATTGCTGCGAGTTTGCGACGTATCTATCTTAAGCCACAGCCACAAACGACTGATTTGGCGCAGATGCAACCAACCCGTTTAAGTTTGTCGCGTCCGGTGGTGGACGGGAACTTAAGTTTTGTTTTTGATTGTGACGGCAGGTTGCGCGCAGCCCGCTCGCGTAGCGACACACAAGACTGGCAGGTTATCTATGAGAATTATCAAGGGATAACAGATCGGCCAGTACCGGAAAAAATTGTCATGAACAACTTTCAGCAAGCGGTCACCTTGACAGTGTGGCAAAGAGAGATCACTTTAGAACCATGAATCAGATGCGCGAGGCCATAAGTCAAGCCGCTGTGGCACCGCTGCAGGTAAGCAGCGGGGGCGGTCGGCAGCAGTATCGGTTTGGCAAAAACTTTGCCGGTTTTTCCGGGCACTTTCCCGATTATCCGGTGTTGCCTGCCGTGCTGCAATCCCTGCTTGGGCAAATACTGGCGGAGCAGATTGTTGGCCGGCCGTTACGATTTCAAGCGCTGCAACAGGCGAAATTTACTCGACAAGTCCGTCCCGATGAACTGCTTGATGTCACTGTTGAATGCCAGCAACAGGATGGGATGTATCGTTGCAAAGCGATTCTGACCGTCGCTGATGAGCGCGCAGCACAGTTTGTCCTGCTCCTTGAAGAGAGATCCACATGATGAGAAAACCTTATTTTCGTCCTTGTCAGGATGCCCCACCGCCGCTGCGTACCCGCGTTCAGCGCACTGTGCGTTTTGAAGAGGTTGATCCTCTGGGCATTGTCTGGCATGGGCGCTATCCCAGCTATCTGGAAGATGGACGGGTCGCTTTGGGGAGGAAGTGCGGTCTCGGTTATATGGATTTTTATCATCAGGGGGTGATGGCACCGATCAGACAGATGCACCTGGATTATCAATTGCCCCTGCGTTTTGAAGAGGAATTTACGATCGAGGCGTTGTTGCACTGGAGTGATGCGACCCGCCTCAACCATGAGTTCATTCTGCGTAACCGCGCTGACCAGGTGGTCACGACAGGCTACACGGTGCAGTTGTTGACCGACCCGCAACAGCGCGTGCTGCTGGTGCCACCGCCTTTTTACGAAGACTTTCGTCAGCGCTGGCGGGCTGGAGAGCTGGTATGAAGCAGGTGGTGTTAAGTCGCGCGGCCCTGGTCTCCCCCCTGGGTGACGGTATCGATACCCTGTGGCAGCAACTGGTGGCCGGGCAAACCGCTATTGCCCCTTTTGAGCGTTTTGCTACTGCAAACTACATCAGTGCCTATGCCGCGTGTATTAAAGGACTGGTTGCCAAGGGTGGCGAGTCGCTGATGGTTGCCATGCTGGAGCGGGTGGCGCAGCAGATGGGTCCGGTTCCCGCGGATTGTCGCCTGCTCGTGGCGACCACCAAAGGCGAGATCGATCGCCTTGAAACTCGCAGTCGCGCCGGTCTGCCGCCAACCTCGGCTGATCTACCTGAAGCTTTTATCCGGCGGGTGGCACAGCGCTTCAACCTGCCCTCAGGAGGCGTGAATATCAACGCCGCTTGTGCTTCATCCACCATTGCGGTAGCACGCGGCGCGGCGATGATTGCCGCCGGTCAGGCCTCTGCGGTACTGGTGTACGCGGCAGACATTGTCAGTGAATTTGTTTTTTCCGGCTTTTCGGCGCTGCAGGCTCTCTCTCCGGAACGCTGCCGCCCATTTGACCAACAACGTAGCGGGCTTAATCTCGGCGAAGCCGGGGTGGCTCTGCTGCTCCTTGATGAAGAGCGGGCGCAGCGGGAAGAGGCACCGGTTCTGGCGCGGCTGGCCGGATGGGGGGCGGCTAATGATGCTCACCATGTTACCGCCCCGGCGCGCGACGGATGTGGCCTGATTCTCGCTTGCCGTCAGGCTTTTGACAGCGCCGGAATATCTGCAGAAGAAGTCTGCGCCATCAATGCCCACGGCACCGGTACGCTGTACAACGATGCTATGGAGCTCACCGCTTTTGGCTCTCTGTTTGGCGGCAATATTCCGCCACTGCACGGCATCAAAGGCAGTGTCGGTCATTGTCTCGGCGCCGCCGGCGCGGTTGAGGTGGCGGTGGCAGCACGTGCCCTGACCGAGCAGTTGCTGCCGCCGACCGTCGGCTGCCGGAATCCAGAAGTCGCGGGTTTCAATCGGATTGGGGAAAAACAGCAGTGCCTCAACGGTAATTATCTGCTCTGTTGCAACTCCGGTTTCGGTGGTATCAACGGTGCCCTGATATTACAAAGGGTTGTCTCATGACGGGATGGATTACAGGAGTCGGCTGGGTGGCCGCAGCGGGGTGCGGTCGTGGTCGTACTGCAGAAGCAGCGCCGCAATGGAATGACACGATGGTGATCCCGGCACGAAAAGATCTATTCGAAAAGGCGGATCTGCGTTTTGGGCGCCTTGATGGGTTTTCGCGCACCGGATTGGCCGGGATCACCATGTGTCTGCGGGATGCTGACCGTGAAGCATGGCAAGACAAACGTGCCATTGCCACCATGGCATTAACCACTGGCGGTTGTCTGCAGACCGATCTGGACTACCTTGCCACCGTGGTTGAGGGTGACGGCAAACTGGCAAGTCCCAATTTGTTTGCCTATACCCTGCCCAATTGTTTTCTCGGGGAAGCAGCACTGCGCTTTGGTTTGACCGGCAACAGCCTGATTCTGCAGCAGGATGGCGGCGCTGAGCTGGATGTCTTGGGCCGGGCGCTGGAGGAGCTGGCGTGGAGTAACTACGCCGGGGTCATGGTCGGATTTTGCGAGGTGCCGGTAACAGGCCTTCCCTGTCCGTCCAGCGGTTACGGTAGCCTCTTTGTGTTGATCGAGGGCACCCCTGAACCCCCAACCGGGAGTTATGGTAAAATCACCCTGGAAGAAAACCAGATATTTTTTAATGATCACCGGTTCGCTAGTTTCAAGCATCTGCTGGATGCATGTTTAACGGCACTCAAGTGCCGAGATTAAAAGGAGTTTGAAGCGATGAAGATGGAGTTGATCTATCCGCGCTGGCCCAAGCTTGATCGGCAGACCGAATTTCATTTGCCGCCTCACGGGCCAGTGGTGTTTGCTGCGGCCCTGCCGGATGATGTCGACCTGACCTTTACCGATGACAACCTGCAGCCGATTAATTTCGATGCCGATTGTGATCTGGTGGCGATCTCGACCATGCTGACCTCGCAGTTGCCGCGGGCCTTTGAGATTGCCCGTGAATTCCGACAGCGTGGTAAAAAGGTCATCTTTGGTGGCATTTCTACCATGCTCCACGCCGAAGAAGTCCAGCAACACGCCGATGCAGTTTTTTTGGGCGAGGTTGAGGGACGGATCGCGGCGGTACTGGATGATTTTCGCCGCGGGGAGCTCAAGCCGGTCTACAATTACATGCATCAGCATCCTGATATCGAGCTTGTAGGGACCGCCCGGCGTGAGATTCTTGATCGTGAGCTGTACAACTATCGCGGGGTCCAGATGCTCGATCTGGTGCATGCCTCGCGCGGTTGCAAGTTTGACTGTTTTCCTTGCTGCACCGGTTTTCTCGGCGGCAAGGTCTTTCGTCCCCGTCCCGTCGCCAAAGTCATCGAGGAGATGGAGGCGATTCAGAATAATCGTCTATTTATTGTCGATAATTCCCTTGCCCAAGATCGCGACTGGCTGCTGGAGCTGTTCAAAGCGATGGAGCCGTTAAAAAAGAAATGGGTGTCTCACCCGATTCTGGATGATGATGAAGTGCTCAAATGGGCGGCCAGAGCCGGGGCCTGGTATGTCTACCAGGCGGTTTTTGATACCTCCGACATTATCCGTAAGCGCGTGCAGCGGCTCAAAGATCATGGCATTGGGGTCGAAGGAACCATTATCCTTGGTACCGACGATCAATCAGAAGATGATATCAAGCGTCTGGTTGATTTTCTCCTTGAGATCGAGCTCGATGTCGCTGAATTTACCATTATGACCCCTTTTCCCCATTCGCCCATCCGCCGCAAGCTGGAGCAGGAAGAGCGGATCCTGTCCAACGACTGGAGCCAGTATACCGCTGATAAGGTGGTGTTTCAGCCCAAACAGATGACGCCGGAAAAACTTCAGGAACTCTATCACTACGCCTGGGATCACTTTTACGCCCAGGGTGGGCATCAACTCAAGATGGGTGAACTGTTCAAACAGGTAATCCGCCGGGAAATGGATGACGGCACCTATCATCGTTACAATCCGCGTAAGCGGCGACTTTTTCAGAAAGCCTAAGTAATGAGTCGGGTTTTTATTATTTCAAGTAATACCGCCATTGATCCCTATCCGGTCTATCCGTTAGGAATGGCGGTGGTTGCGGGAATATTACATCAGGCCGGTCATCAGGTGATGCAGCATGATTGCCTTGCCCAGGGGGCTGAGCCACAACTGCTGAAAGAAAAAATCCGCCGCTTTGCTCCCCATGTCATCGCCTTGTCGCTGCGCAATATCGACAACGTCGATTCTTTTTCCGGCGATGCCGGCTGGTTTTTGCATGCTGCCAGAGAGTTGGTAGCCTCCTTGCGGCTGATCAGCCCTGTGCCGATTGTGGTCGGTGGCCCGGCCCTGACCATTATGCCCGAGGCCATCGCTGATTATCTGCAGGTAGATCATGCCATCGTTGGTGAGGCTGAGCGCAGCTTCCCTGAGCTGATGGCAGCACTGGAGTGCGGAGAGACTCTTCCGCGGGTGATCCAGCGTGGTCACCCGGTGTCGGGTGATGAGTTTGGCTGCCCCCTTTATGATCCGCAACTGGTCGGGTTTTATCATCATCACAGCGGGATGCTGAATCTGCAGACCAAACGTGGTTGCCCTTACCGGTGCAGCTATTGTTCCTACCCTCATCTCGAGGGAGGGAAGTTCCGGGTGCGCGATCCGCGTCAGGTGGTTGACGAGTTGAAACGACTCAAAAGCGACCATGGTACTAACCATGTGTTTTTCACCGATTCGGTGTTTAATGATCCTAAGGGGGAGTATCTTCAGCTGGTTGAGGAAATTTTGGGAGCTGATCTCGATCTCAAATGGTCGGCCTTTTTCCGTCCCCAAGGCTTTGGTCAGCAGGAACTGAAACTGATGAAACGCGCAGGTCTTTACGCCTTGGAACTGGGAACGGACGCGGCCAGCGACATCACCCTGGCTGGAATCAATAAAGGGTTGACCTTTGATGAGGTGATCGAGGTCAATAACGCCTGTATCAAGGAGCGTTTGCCGGCGGCTCATTTTGTCATGTTTGGTGTTCCTGATGAAACGGAAGCGACGGTGACCGAAGGGCTTGAGAATATGAAGGCGCTGGGTGAGTCGGTGGTCTTTGCTTTTTCCGGCATCCGCATTCTTCCGGAGGCGCCTTTGCTCCGGCGCGCTATTAGCGACGGGGTAATTGCCGCTGATACCCCACTGCTTAAACCGGTCTACTATTTTTCTCCGCAGGTCGACCGACAGTGGATGGAAGAGCATATCACCGCAGCGTTTGCCAAAGACCGTCATCGCATCTTCCCTCCATCGGAGGGGTTGCTGCGGATGACCGCCATGAAAGGTTTTGGTTTTGTCGGACTGATGTGGGATCGCTTGATCCGCTTTCCGAGGGATACAGCGGTTGAGTAAGGTGTTATTATGCCCCAGCTGAACGACAAACATATTCTGCTGGTTCATCCGTTGGGCTATCAGAGCGAGGCTGCGCAGCAGGACATCTCGCGGCGTGCCAACATCATGCCGCCGCTGGGGTTGGCGAGCATGGCCGCCTATCTGAATGCGGCGGGATTTGTCTGTCGCATCCTTGATTGTTACGCTCACCCTGATGCTGATCAGCGCCTGCGTGAACTGTTGCGCGACTTTCGCCCTTTCCTGCTGGGCATCAGCTGTACCACCGCCAGCTTTCACGATGGTGTTCGGTTGACCCAGCTGGCCAAGACGGAAGAACCGGCAATTCAGGTGGTGTTCGGTGGTCCGCACGTGTCGGCTCTGCAGGACAAGGTGATCGAATTTTCTCCTTTGATTGATGGTGCAGTGATCGGTGAGGGAGAACAGACCCTGCTCGAATTGGCTCAGCGCGGTGGTAGTGCCTCGGAAAAGATCCCCGGCCTGGTCTGGCGTGACGCTGACGGCAAGCCGGTCAACAATGGCTACCGGCAACAGCAGATCGTTCTTGATGAGCTGCCGTTTCCCGCGTACGAGCTCCTTGAAGGCTACCCCCAGGCCTACAGTCTGCCGATTTTCAACTATCCGAAAACCCCCAATACCAGCTGTCTTTCCAGTCGCGGGTGCCCTTATCAGTGCAGTTATTGCGATCGCAGTGTGTTCCGGCGCACCTTTCGTTTCAACTCGGCGGACTACCTCTATCGCCATCTGACGTATCTTAAAGAACGCTTCGGTATCCGCCACATCAATTTTTATGATGACCAGTTCACCTTTCATCGTGACCGGGTGGAAGAATTCTGCCGCTTGATGATCGACAAACCGCTGGGAATGACCTTTAATTGTGCGGTGCGCGCCAATCATGTTGATCGTGAGCTGCTTAAACAGATGAGGGCCGCGGGTTGCTGGATGGTCAGTTTGGGCATCGAAAGTGGCGACGCAGAATTGTTGGCACAACATCGTCAGAATGTTGACCTTGATCATCTGGGCGAAACCATCCGCACCATCAAAGATTGCGGTATCCGCGTCAAGGGGCTGATGATGATGGGTCTCCCCGGCGAAACAGAAGAGTCCATCCGCCGTAGCATGGACTATTTTCTCTCTCTGCCCATCGATGACCTCAATCTGGCCAAGTTCACCCCGTTTCCCGGTTCACCCCTGTATGCAGAGATCCATCAGCATGGCGTTTTTGATGAAGACTGGCCGAAGATGGATTGCATGCATTTTCAGTTTATTCCCCAGGGGATGGATAAGGACACCCTCGAAAAACTGTTCATCGAGTTTTATAAACAGCACTTCAAGCGCCCACGCATCCTCGCCGGCTACGTCACCATGCTGTGGAAATCGCCCGACAGCTGGTTGCGGTTTGCCGCCCATGGCGGGCAATTCCTGCGTTTTGCCTTCAGCAACAAGCGGTATGGGAAATAAGGTATAGATAAATGTCCGCTACCCCCGTTCAATATTTCGTCACCATCCCGGTTTACAATCACGCCGCGACCTTGCGGCAGGTGGTTCAGGGGTGTCTGCGTCATCATGACCGCGTGCTGGTGGTTGATGATGGCAGCAGTATGGCGGTGGGGGACTTGATCGCTGATCTGCCGGTGGAGCTGGTGCGCCATGAACGCAATCAGGGAAAAGGCGCGGCATTGTTGACAGCGGCGCATTGGGGGCTGGAGCATGGATATACTCACATGGTCTGTCTGGATGCCGACGGCCAGCATGCCCCGGCTGATCTGCCAGGGTTTTTTGCCGTTATCAAGGAAGAACCTTTAGCGGTTGTTGTCGGTCATCGCGATTTTGATCAACAAAGTATTCCCGGTTCTTCGCGTTTTGGCCGACAATTTTCCAATTTCTGGCTACGCCTGCAGACCGGAAACCGTCTCAAGGATGTACAGAGTGGTTTTCGGGCTTATCCGCTGGTGATTTTCCGTCACCTGACCTTCTGGACCCGGCGTTATAATTTTGAGGTTGAGGTGTTGGTGCGCGCAGCCTGGGCGGGAATGCCCCTGAAGGATCTGGATATTGCCGTCTACTACCCGCCGGCAGGCGAGCGAATCTCCCATTTTCGCAAGTTCATGGACAACTGGCGCTTAACCCTGCTCAATACCCATTTGACCCTGCGCTCGATTGTTCCCTGGCCTCATCGCAAGATTGTTTCGGCTGAAAAAGGGCAGCAGCCCGACGAGACGGTTTCGGTGTTGCATCCGATAAAATCCCTGCGTCTTTTGTTATTGCAGAATATTACCCCCCGCGGCCTGGCTCTGGCCGCTGCCCTGGGGGTGTTCCTCGGCACCTTGCCGCTGCTGTTCTGTCATACCGTTGCGATTCTGTTTGCCTGCAGCTTTTTCGGTTTGAACAAGGTGGTAGCAGTTAGCAGCAGTCAGCTGTGCATGCCACCGATTGTCCCGGCCCTCTGTATTCAGGCCGGTTATTTTATGCGCAATGGTGAATGGTTGACCGAGTTTAACCTGGAGACCCTCGGTTATCAGGCGCTGCAGCGGTTGTACGAATGGTTCCTGGGTTCTCTGCTGCTGGCGCCGGTACTGGCAGCGCTGATTGGTGGTTTGACCCTGCTGCTGGCGCTATTGCTGAAACGCCAGGCGCTGGTAGGAGTATCAACCCATGAGTAACTGGACAAGCCGCAGTATTGGTCGCGATTGGCAGCACCGTTTTTTTTACCTGGCGATCAAGCTGGGTGGCCGGCGCCTCGCCTATTTGTGCCTTTATGTGGTGGTGGCCTGGTATGCGCTGTTCAGTGCCGTAGCCAGGGAGCGCGCCAGCCACTATCTGGCGCGGCGTTTCCCTGATGCCGGAGGGTGGCAGCGTTTGCGGTTGCGCTATATGTTGATTCTGACCTTTGGCCAGGTGTTGATCGACCGGGCCATGGTCGGCATTCTTGGCGCTGAGCGGATCAAGGTTCAGTTGCACGGCAAGGACGAGTTGTTGAACCTGCTTGCCGAAGGTAAGGGGATGATTCTGGTTAATGCCCACGTCGGCTGTTGGCAGGTGGCCATGTCAGCTCTGGGTTTTATGGCAACACCGGTCAATCTGTTGATGCAGCGTGAGGAGGGAGACATTGACCGTCACTATTTTGAGCACGCTGGGATGGATTGCCCCTATCACATCATCGATCCGCGCGGTTTTCTTGGCGGGGCCCTGGAAATGATGGCGGTCCTCAAGCGTGGTGAAGTGCTGTCAGTGATGGGTGACCGCATGCTCGGGGATGATCAGAACGGGGTTGCGGTGGAATTTCTCGGTGGCCGGGTAACCATGCCTTTTAGTGCCTATAAACTGGCAGCAGCAACGGGAACGCCGATAGTGGCTCTGTTTTCCTTTAAAACCGGGCCGGACAGTTACGATTTGAAACTCTACCGCATTATTCGGGTATCCCCGGGGTTGGGTCGTGATCAGCAGGCATTTGTCCCTTACGTGCAGGAGTTCGCCAGCAGCCTGGAAGAATTTTCCCGGGAGCACCCATTTCAATTTTTCAATTTCTTTAACATGTGGTACGAATAAACGGTTGATCGTGACACATTATTACAACCTATAAATATCGTACGGCAGATTGGTGCGGTAACCAATTATCTCTTTAAGGAGCTCATAGCCATGAGTATTAAAGAAAAACTCAAGCAGGTGTTAATTGAAGACCTCAACCTGGAAGATCTGACCCCCGACATGATCGAGGATGATATGGCCCTGTTCGGTGACGGTTTGGGCCTCGATTCCCTCGATGCGGTGGAACTGGTGGTAGTGGTTCAGAAACATTTCGGGGTCGAAATCAAGGATATGGATGAGGGGCGACCGGCTCTGCAGTCGATCAGTACCCTGGCCAAATTTATCGAGGAGAAGCAGGCGCAATGACCTGTTCTTTGCCGGTTGTCGTTACCGGTCTTGGCTGCCTGTCCGGGGCCGGGATGAACCTCGACGAAAACCTGAAGAACCTGTTTTCCGGTTGCCGTTATCCGGGAACGCCGATCCGCTTTTCTACCGATCATCCGGTCGTCTATCCGGTGCTGGAATTGCGTGACGAGTTTAAGCTGCCTCTCGATGAGGAACAGCTGATCTATGCCCGTACCGGCCAACTGGCTCTGGCCGCAGCGCTGGAAGCATTGACCGCTGCCGGTTATGATGAAGCGTCGCTACGCGGTAAACGCGTCGGCGTCTGTATTGGCACCACCGTTGGTTGTGCCCTGAACTGTGATGATTTTTACCGCGATTACAAAGCTGGTAAAAACCCGGGGATGAGCATTATCGAGCGTTACCTGCGTAGTAACCCGGCAGCAGTTATAGCGCGCCAGCTCAAATTGAACGGCCCGGTGCAGACCGTGGTCAACGCCTGTGCATCCGGTACCGATGCCATCGGTCTGGGGGCATCCTGGTTGCGGGCCGGGGCCTGCGATCTGGTGATCAGCGGCGGTGCTGACGAGCTGTCGCGGGTCACCTATGCCGGCTTCAGCTCCCTGATGATAACCGATACCAGTCCCTGTAAGCCTTTTGATGTCAACCGTAAGGGGTTGAACCTAGGGGAAGGGGCGGGGATCGTGATCCTTGAACGCGGCGACAGGGTTGACAAGTTGCGGATGCGCGGACGGGTTCTTGGTTATGGTTCGGCCTGCGATGCCCACCATCTGACTGCGCCGCGACCTGATGGTGCCGGCCTTAAAGCAGCCCTGGCTGAAGCGTTGCGCATGGCAGATATTTCAGCGGGGCAGATTGCTTTTATCAATGCTCACGGTACCGGTACGCCTGAAAATGATCGCATTGAGGGGCGGGTGTTACACGAGGTTCTGCCGGGGGTTCCTTTTTTGTCGACTAAAGGATATACCGGTCATACCCTGGGGGCAGCGGGCGCCATTGAAGCGGTCTATACCCTGGCCTGTCTGGAACGCGGTGAGGTTCCCGCCAACATCGGTTTTGCTGAACTGGATCCGGAGATTCCGGTCGCACCAGTGACGGCAAATACCTCCTTTTCCGGTCATGTTGGTCTGTCCCAATCCCTGGCTTTCGGTGGTAACAACGCTGTGCTGATTCTGGCCGCAGGAGGTTCTTGATATGCGCCTGGCGATTCAGGGGATCGGAATAACCGGCAGTTTCGGTGCCGGTGTCGACGCACTGCGTACTGCGCTGCAAAGCAGGACGGTTGCTCCGCAGCAGCTCAGCGTGGATCACCATGACGGGGTGAGTGACAGTTTCCCGGCCTATCGGGCAACAACCACCGGACTTGAGCGTTTTCTACCTAAGCGTGAACTGCGGCGGATCGATCATTTTTCCAAGATGACCCTTTATGCGGCTCATCTGGCCCTTGAGGATGCCGAGTTGCTTGAGGCAGATCGCTCCCGGACTGGCGTGGTGGTAGCCAGCGGTTATGGCCCGTTGAAAACCACCTTCAATTTTCTCGATTCTTATCTCGATTTCGGTTATTCCTGCAGTTCTCCAACCCACTTTTCCAATTCCGTTCATAATGCTGCCGCCGCCCATGTGTCGATGCAGTTAAAATTGACTTCTCCGAGCCTGACCGTTACCCAGTTCGAGATGTCCGTTGCCTCTGCACTGTTAAGTGCCCGGCAATGGCTGGAAGAAGGGCGGGTCGATCGGGTGTTGTTTGGCGCTACTGATGAATACTGCGAGGTGTTACGCTATTGTCGCCGCCATTTCTTCGCTGATGGTGAACAGGGACCGCTCCGTCCCCTGGATTTGGATGCACAGACCGCTATGGTGGGAGAAGGAGCGGTTTTTATGGTGCTGGAGCGTGCTGATAATCGCGCGGCATACGCCGCTATTGATTCAGTCATCCTGGGTAACCATGCTGTTGTTCCGCTTGAACTGCCGCCAGCGGCCGTTGTTGTTGCTGGAGCCGATGGCCATCGCCAGTGCGGACGTTGGTATGCTGAGATCATAGGCGATCAGCCGGTTGTCGCCTGTTCCCCCTATTATGGCAGCTTTCCCGCCGCCGCCGGTTTTGACCTGGCAGCAGCGGCACTGATGATGCGCGATCAGCAGCTATATGCCGGGCCACAGGATGCTGCTGCCAACCTTCATGAGTCTGCTTTTCTCCCCGCGGATGAAGATACAAAACTGGCCGGCCTCAAATGCGGACCCGGCGGCGATTATGGGTTGATATGTCTATCACGCTGAGACTTCTGGGTCAGCTGATGGTTGCAGGGGTTCTGGCTCTGGGTGTTGCCGGGCCGGCTGTAGCGCAGGAGTCTTCCTCGCGCTACGGTATGGCGCTGCTGGCCGGTCAGGCTTATGATCCGGAGCGTTTTGGGCTGGTGATCCTACAGGGGAATATCCAATTGCCTTACGGTCAGGTGTTCTGGCATGCTGCGCCTGACAGCCTCTTTTTTAAGGGGGAGCTCAACCTCGGCATGACCACCGATGGCCGTGACCGCGTGCTGGCAGCGGTCAACATGATGGCGGTCAAATATGTCGAGAACTTCTCGTCCGCCACCTGGAAACCTTACCTCGAAGGGGGGATTGGCGTTGTCTATACCGATTTTCGAGTTAAAGGGCAGGGGCTGCGTTTCAATTTTAATCCACAGATCGGAATCGGCTTTGATTTCAATACAGCCGGTGGCAGAGATATGACTATCGGTGTGCGTCTGCACCATCTTTCCAATGCCGATCTGCATCGTGACAACCGCGGGATCAACAGTGTTCTGATGATGACAGGGGTACGTTTTTAGTGAAAAAAGAAGAAGTTCCCCAACATGGCGGCTTGACTGCCGGTTGTCGTGAAATCAACTACGCTGTCGATGCAGACGGGAGCTACAGCCTTGAGCTCAGCGTCGGTTGGGAGGCAAAAAATGCTACCCTGCGTCAAGCCTGGGAGACCATCGTTGAAGAGTTGCACCTGGTACTAAAAGAGATCAGCGCAGGACGCAAAAGTCCCTTGGCTTACCATATGGCTAAAAATCAGATGGATGTGCCTTTGCTGGCCCAGTATTCAGGTTTTTCCCGCTGGCGCGTCAAGCGTCATCTGCAACCCCAAGTGTTTAACCGTCTGAACTCAAATGTACTGACTGTTTATGCCACGCTATTCCGGATCAGCATTTTCCAGTTACAGCAGGTACCGGATCAGCCTGATCTGCGTATCGAAGACATGGACACCTCAGGGACACAGCTGTGAACATTGATTTCAGCCACCGTCAGTTTGCCCACTGTGAAAGCGGGGTCACCGCCAACCTGCTGAAGCATTACGGCGTTGATTTTTCAGAGGCGTTAGTCTTTGGTATCGGCAGCGGTCTTTTCTTTGCGTATGCCCCCTTTATCCGGCTGAATTTTCTTCCCTTGACCACTTTTCGCACCGCTCCCGGCAGTATTTTTAAAAAAGCCAGCAAAAGATTGGGAATCCAGGTCCGCCAACAACGCTTCAAAAGCCCTGTTGCTGCCGAACAGGAGGTCGATCGCCTGCTGGCTAGTGGCTGCCCGGTGGGTGCACAGACCGGGGTCTTCTGGCTGCCCTATTTCCCCCCGGCCTACCGCTTTCATTTTAATGGCCACAACCTGGTAGTGACCGGCAAAGAGGGGGACGAATACCTGATCAGCGACCCGATCTTTGAACAGCCGGTACGCTGTGCCGCAGCTGATCTGCGTCAGGCGCGCTTTGCCAAGGGCGCTTTAGCACCCAAAGGGCGCATTTATTATATCGAATCAATGCCTGCCGACATCGATCTGCCACGGGCAATCACCACTGGCATCAAGGATGTCTGCCGGGTGATGCTGGCGACGCCAGTGCCGGTGGCGGGGGTTCGCGGTATCAGCTTTTTGGCTCGCCGGATCGTCAAATGGCCGGCGCGTCTGGGCGAGAAAAGAACCCTCCAGCACTTGGGGCACATAGTCCGCATGCAGGAGGAAATCGGCACCGGTGGCGGCGGTTTTCGTTTTATCTATGCAGCATTTTTGCAGGAAGCCGCTACGCTGACTGACAATGGTGCCTTGCTGCCGTTATCGCAACGCTGTACCGCTATTGGTGATGACTGGCGCGAATTTGCCCTGTTAGCAGCGCGAATCTGTAAAGGACGTGCCGAGCTGGTGCCGGCGGTTGCTGATCTGGCCCAGCGGCTGGAACAGTTGGCGGCGGCGGAAAAATCCCTTTTTCAGGACTTACGCAGTGCGATCACCAGATCTTCGCCACAGGGGAGGGGCTGATGAGTGACAGCAGGCAGCAGCATGTCATTCGCATCAGCGGCCTTACCAAAACCTATCCGGGTAGCAGTCACCCGGCGTTGGATCATCTCAACCTTGAGGTGGCGCGTGGCCTTATTTTCGGTCTGCTCGGTCCCAACGGTGCCGGAAAAACCACGACCATTTCGATTATCTGCACCCTGCTGCGCCCTGACAGCGGCCGGGTTGAGGTTCTGGAACAGCAGATGCCGACGGCTGCGGCAGCGATTCGCCATGCCATCGGCCTGGTCCCGCAGGATATTGCCCTTTATCCGAGTCTGACGATCAAGGAAAATCTTTCCTACTTTGCCCACGTCCTCGGTGTTGAAAAAGGACGTCGTGCTGAGCGGATTGCCGCCTGTCTTGATATGGTGGGGCTTGCAGAGGTGGCAGGACGGCGGATTGATTGCTGTTCCGGCGGGATGAAGCGGCGTGCCAACCTTGCGGTCGGGATTCTTCACGAACCGCAGATTCTGCTGCTTGATGAACCGACGGTGGGGATTGATGCCCAGTCGCGGCATCTGATTCTCGAGCAATTGCGCCAGCTTAATCGCCAGGGGATGACCTTGCTCTACACCACCCATTACATGCGCGAAGCCGAAGAAATTTGTGATGAGATCGCGATTATTGATACCGGGCGCGTTATTGCGCAAGGGACGCCCAAGCAGCTGATAGCCGGAAATCCTGCCTGTGAAAGTCTCGAAGATTTGTTTCTGGCCCTGACCGGTAAAGCCTTGCGCGAATAGAGTTCACTGACATGCATCTATTGTCCCACATCGCAAAAGAACTTCTCCTGCTCAGCCGTGATCGTGCCGGTTTGCTGGTTTTGTTCGTGATGCCGGTGCTGCTGGTGTTGGTGCTGACGCTGGTTCAGGACAATGTTTTTCGGGCGACCGGTGAAACCACTACCCGCGCTCTTTTCGTTAACCTCGACGCAGGAGAATTGGGCGTGGATCTGGCCAGTGGCCTGAGCGCCACCGGGATGCTTGAGCTGGTCGAAGCTTTTGCCGGGGAAAAGATCGATCTGGCACGGGCACGGCAAGCCGTTTTTCGGGGCAATTACCAGTTTGCCATTGTCGTCCCGGCCGATTTCAGCGTGGTTATTGCTGCCGCCGCCGAATCAGCGGCGCGGGCAACCTTGCGCGGGGACTCAGTAGAGATCAAACCCGCAGAATTGCAGATCTTCTTCGATCCGGCGGTACGCGGCGTTTATCGCACCGCAGTGTCGAGCTCGGTGCAGCGTGGGGTCATCAGTGTGGCGATGGCCAACCGCAGCACGGCACTGATGCGTTTGTTGAGCACCGATTTACAACAGCAGCTTGATGAGCAGCTGCAGCCTTATGGCGCGTCGGGTTTAGTGAATATTGAACTACCGGAATTCGCGGATAATTGGCTGGAACAGCCTCTGATCGAACTGCAGGAAGAATCGGCAGCCCCGGAAAAATTCCCCATCATGCCAACCTCGGTACAACAGAATGTTCCGGCCTGGACCTTGTTCGGGATGTTCTTTATTGTCATTCCCCTGGCTGGCACCATGATCCGCGAACGCCAGGACAGTACCCTCACCCGGTTGTTGACCATGCCGGTGAGTATTGCCGGTTTGCTGGGTGGCAAGGTGTTCGCCTACCTGTTTATCTGTCTGTTGCAGCTGGTACTGATGTTGCTGGTGGGCCGTTATCTGATGCCGCTGCTGGGGACACCGCAGTTTGATATGGGGACCTCCCCTCGGGCACTGGCGCTGGTAGCGGTCAGCTCGGCCCTGGCCGCCTGTGGTTTCGGGATGCTGGTCGGGGTGGTAGCGCGAAGTTTTGATCAGGCTGCTATTTTCGGTTCGGTTTCGGTGGTCATTGCTGCCGCTCTGGGGGGGGTGATGGTTCCGGTTTACATGATGCCGCAAGTGATGCAGGCTATCAGTGTTGTCTCGCCTTTGGGTTGGGGTCTGGAGGCGTTTCTGGATATCTTTGTGCGCGGCGGTGATCTGTCGTCGGTGCTACCACAGGTGCTGACACTGAATGGATTTTTTCTCTTATGCATGGTTGTTGCTGCGCTGGTTTTTCGGCGCTGGCGCCAGGGTGCTTAGTGGATAAAGATGGGAGAGAATAATGGCTACCGATCTGGAACATGAACTGGCCAGGCTGATTATCGATTTCTGTCATATTGAGGATATCTCAGCGGCGGATGTGCCGCGCGATATTCCCTTGATCGGCCCCGATTCCCCCTTTGGTCTGGATTCTCTGGATGCGGTAGAAATTGTTGTTGCGGTGCAGAAGGGTTATGGAGCCCGGATTGGTACCGATGAATCGAGCCGCGAGGCTCTAGCGAGCCTGACCGCCCTGGCTGACTTCGTTCAGCGTGAACGGACGGATGGAAATTAGATGATTTGCTAATGGCTGTCAAATCACCGTCAGGTGTAGATAACTGATAGCGAAGCGTCCGCTTTCGGGAATATAGGCAAGGATGCGATCCCCCTGCCGGAGCCGCCCTGATTTGAACAGTTCTTCAAGCATGATGTAAAAGGAGGCGGCACCGGTATTTCCTTTGGTCGCTAAATTAGTGAACCAGCGTTCCTCGGGGATGTCCATGCCGACAGCACGCAGACCATCCATCAGCGGTTGGCGGAAATAGTTGGAAGAATAATGGGGCAGGAACCAGTCTACCTGCTCAGCACGCAAAGCGTGCCGGGCAATAACACGGGGAATGGTGCGCCGGGCCGAGGTGTCGATGATCTGCGCATTAAGAAGTTTGACATCCTGCTTGATGTTGAATACCCCTTCGGTAGCAGCAGCTTCTTTGTCGTAGTCGCGCCAGCCTTTGAGGGAACCATCAGCGAGTTTGTTGGCACCGGCATACATACAGACGTCAAGTTCGTTCGCAAAGGAGTGGATGTCGATCCAGTCGATACGCAAGGATCGGCCTGCAGTTGCGGGCTGATCCTGCAGATAGGCGGCACCGGCACCGTCCGAGAGCATCCAGCGCAGAAAATCTTCCTCAAAAGTGAGGGACAGATCTTTTTCGAGCTCATCCAGTTTTTCCGCCGGGATCTTTTTCATCTGTGCGGCGCGCATGAAGGTCGATGCCAGCTCTGAGCCGGAGGCAACGGCATTACGGCTCTGGCCGCCGGCAACACTCATCCAGGCATATTTGAGGGCGGAAATTCCGGCGAGACAGACACCGATGGTGCTTACCGCCTCCAGGGGAGCGCCGCCCAGTTCGCCGTGCACCATGGAGGCGTGCCCCGGCATCAACTGGTCGGGGGTCGAGGTGCCGCAGCTTAAACATTCAATCTGGTGTGATGCAAAGTCGGGGTAAGGCCTTAGTCTCCGGATTGCTTCAGCCGTCAGTTGGGCGTTACTGTGGGTCGTCGCGCCGGTCTCAGGATCAATGGCGTAGTAGCGTTGTTCGATTTTATTGTTGCGCAGGATCATCCGCCGTGTGCGTGACGGCAGTTGATTGATTTTCCCGAGAATTTCTTCCATCTGCTCATTGTTGACCGCAGCATTGGGCAAAAATATCGCAACATCTGTGATATAAACGGGCATGGTTCGACTTTCCAGCGTCAAAATAAAGGTTGGCTTGCAAGTGCGCCGCAGAATAATGCCTGCGCCTTTTTTTGTAAATTTTAAAAATAGATGCAACCCATATTAACCGATTTGCCCATTCCGCGCACCCTTTGGTGCGCTCTGATAAGTTGTTTTTTGGAGTTAATTGCTGATGCTGAAAATTGTGGCCTTTCTGGTTTTGTCCCTGCCGTTGATTTATGTCTCCTGGCGCACCCTGTTCAGCCCGGATAAACATGGCCTTTACCGCTTTATTACCTGGGAACTGGTTCTATGGATTGCGGTGCATAACTCTCACTATCTTCTGGTCGAAGAATTTAACTCCCGCCAGGTTCTCTCGTCGCTGCTCATGATAACGTCAGCTCTGTTGGTGGTCTGGTCGTTCATTGTTATGCGGCGCGAAGGGCGCGTTAGTCCCCAGCGTGAGGATGCAACCCTGTTTGGATTCGAAAAAACCACCACCCTGGTGACATCGGGGGTCTTTGGTTATATCCGCCATCCCATGTACACGTCGCTGCTGTGTCTGTTGTGGGGGGTCTTGCTCAGAAATGTGGAAATGGCACTGCTGCTGGTGGCGGTGTTGGGCACCCTGACTTGCATCACTGCGGCTCTGATTGAAGAGCGGGAAAATCTCGAATATTTTGGGGAACCCTATCGACAATATATGCGCTCTTCGAAACGATTTATCCCCTTTTTATTGTGATCTTATAGTTTTGCCTGGTCGTGTCCCTCACGTAACAGGGCGGCGTAGCGCTGGTAGAACAGCTCCTCGTCAAGGTGGGTCGGTATTACCGCATTGGTCAGGGTGTAGTAGTCCAGATCATGATTGGTAATGCGTGGTGCCAGTTGCTCATGCAGGACGGTGCCGGGCAAGGGGGTGAGGACCGTGTAAATCGGCAGTTCGATGGCCTGTTCGCGGACATAGGCTCCAAGCTGGTCAAACTGCTCCTCGCGGTAATCGGGGGAGATAATAAAATCACCAATAATGGTCACTCCAAAACGGTGGAGAATCTCAATCGCCTGGCGGTTTTTTTCTGCCTCAGCTTCCTTGTTCATCTGCCGCAAGGCCCTATTGTCAATCTCTTCAAAACCGATCACTACTGCGCGTAATCCCACTTCTTTCCAGCGTTTGATCAAGTCCGGCCGGCGTACCACCAGGTCGGCCCTGACATCGGCAAAATATTGTTTATTGATGCCGGCAGCGGCAATCGCCTCGGCGAGTTCCAATGCTGCTACCGGGTTGCCGAAGCTGTTGGCATCGACCAGACGAATCACCGGTACCGTATCGAGCAGTTTGATATCACGGATGACGCTGTCGATGTCGGCAGTCAGGTAGTGCCCACCGGTGATTGGGCTGATGCAGCAGAAATGGCAGTCGTAAGGGCAACCAACCGCGCTGGAAACCAGGCCGAGGGGGATATTTAGGTTTTCCAGGGTGTAGTGCGGGCGGTAGTGATCAACCAGATCGTATCGCGGCGGTACCTGATCAGCCAGGTCAGCGTTCGAATAGATACGCGGAATCAGAGGCAGGGAACCTCCGGGATTGGTTTTTGCTATGCCGGGAATCTGAGGCTGTTGATTCCCCTTTTCCAGTTCTTTCACCAATTCGCGCAGGCTGAGTTTGCCCAGACCAACGACAACAAAATCGACCTGGGATTGGTTGAAGAATTCCGGCTGACAGGATGCATGAACCCCACCCACCACAACCATTGCCGCTGACAACTCCTTGACGGTTGTCGCCATCTTGAGCACCGTCTGGGCCTCACAGGTCACCGCAGTAAATCCCACCAGATCCGGCGCAAAAGAAACCAGGGCCGATTCCAGCGCGTCCGGCTCAACCTTCAGATCGACAATCCGGACCTCATGGTCGTAAAGATTCCCCGCCAGTGCCTCCAATGCCAGAGGTTCGCTGCGGAAGATCTTTTTGATCGAGGTGATACCGTAGCGTTCTTCAGGAATGCTGCGGCCACAGTTAGGTGGGTTGATCAGCAGAATGCGCATGGAATTTTTTTACCAGAAAAGCACGAAAAGACAAACTGGAATTGTTTGCTACAACGTAAGGGGGCATGACTTTAGAGATATCATTATCAAAGAGTAAATGTCACTGGTGAGTTAAAAAAAACACCACAACATTTACATCACCTTTACATCAATCTCGCTATGCTGAGGATCAGGTTTCCATCACCAGTAAAGCGGACGCACAAATTCATGATAAGGAGGTGATGATTTCGTGTTGAGCTAAGGCGTCCATTACTGTCACGTACTAATGAACATTCTTAACAAAGAGAGGTAAACGATGAAAAAGCTAATTGCCCTGACAACTGTTCTGCTGCTGGCTCTTGCCTCGGTGGGGTTTGCTGCGATCACTCCTGAGGATGTTAAAAAGGTTGATTTAAGCAACCAGAGCAACCTGAAGTTTAAAAATTTGCCCCAGTACAAGTCCTATCAACAAAACAATGACGATACCAAGATGACCGAGTACGCCGGTTCGGTACCACATCGCAAGCATGACAATGTCAACCCGTTGCCTGAAGGGTACAAGCATGCCCAGCCGTACCTGAAAAACCTGTGGCTCGGCTACGCCTTCAGCTATCAGTACGATCGTGCCCGCGGCCATACTTACGCTTTTGACGATGTGTTTAAAATTGACCGGATTAACCGTTACAGTGAGAAAGCCGGCCTTCCAGCAACCTGTATCAACTGCAAAACCAACACCATTCCCGATTTTATTAACGCCTTTGGTGATGAATTCTGGTCTTCTGAATTTCATATGTATCGCCCTGTACATGATGGAAAAATGAATTCCATTGGCTGTACCAACTGTCATGATCAGGACAACAACTTCCGCCTGGCGATTACCAGTGTACCTCTGGATGACGCCCTCAAACGTCAAGGTAAAGACTGGCGTGAGGCTTCCCGCGATGAAATGCGCTCTCTGGTCTGTGCCCAGTGCCACGTTGAGTATTATTTTGAGACCGGTGTTCATGGTGTCGCCGCCAAACCCCATTTCCCTTGGGATAATGGCATGAATCCTGATGATATGTATGAATTCTACAGCAATGGTCGCCCGACTCCAGACGGTTTTAAAGGGCAGTTCGTTGACTGGACTCACGCTGTTTCCAAGTCTCCGATGATCAAAACCCAGCACCCGGAATATGAGATGTACAGTGATAGTATTCATGGTGCTAATGGTGTTTCCTGTGCCGATTGTCACATGCCTCGGGTTAAGTCGGGGCCGGCCACCATCTCTTCTCACCACTGGACATCTCCGCTTAAGGATGACGTGGGTATGAGTGCCTGTATGGAATGCCACGGCGATAAAACGCCGGAGTTTATGAAAGACCGGGTTGAGTTCCATCAGGAGAAAGTCTGGAAACAACTCAATATTGCCCAGGAAAAGTCGGCACGAGCCCATGAAGCCGTGCGTATGGCTTCTGAACATCCCGACCTGTCTCCACAAAACAATACTATCCTTAACGAAGCCCGTGAACTGGTGCGTAAAGGGCAGTGGTTCTGGGATTATGTATCGGCAGAAAACTCCGCCGGTTTCCACAATCCGAGCAAGGCTCTCGAGACTTTGGCCCTATCACAACAGTACAGTGATGACGCGACTCAACTGGCAATCCGTGCGACTGATTACGCCATTGCCAAGTCCATGGACAAACCCATTAATGAGTTGGTGCCGCCGATCATGGAGCACAGCCGCAAGCTGCAGCAAAGTCAAGCCCATCTGGATTCTCATCCATGGCTTGGATATCTGCCCCTGTTGCCTGAAGCTGATCTGGTTTGGAACGGATACGAGAGGGTCAAGTAAGACGGCAGCAACGCCACATCGATTAACCAGTCGAGGTAGGGGTGGTGACGCCCCTACCTTGAAAGGGAGTTATTTATGAAACAAAAAAGCTCAATCGTCTGGATCGTGGTCGTGGTTGTTCTGGCAGTGGTTCTGCTGGGAACCTGGGGCCTGGCCGCGAAAACATCAACGGATAATTTCTGTATAACCTGCCATGCCTACGAAAAGGTTTCCTGGGATCATGGCCAGCACCCGGACATCGGCTGTATTGCCTGTCATACCAAAGGTGTTATCAAGGATAAAACCGCCGGGCTACGCAAAGTCTTCCTGACCCTGACCGATCAGGTCGACCCGCATCGTGACAATCTACCTAGTTATCTGGAAAAAACCCATGAAAACTGTGTTGCCTGTCACATGACTGAAGAAATTGTCGAGATGTTGCCGCATTTCAAAGCGCGTCACGACGAGTATCTCAAAGCTACCCCGACCTGCATGGGATGCCATGATGCCGGTCATACCCTCAAACTCAGGGAGCTGCGCCAAGAAAATACTCGTTTGAGAATCTGATCTATTTTAATCGTAAGGGCAGGCCCCGGCCTGCCTTGGATGGCAAAACAAAGCCCCCGTTTGCAACTGAAAACGGGGGCTTTCCCCTTCTTTGCGGGGTTATTCTGATCAAAACCATCCAGGTGTTCTTATGTAAATCCACCCACCATTTATCATCTAAAATCATCCGGGCGTTATCAGCAGCTCATCCACCATATTATCAGGCAGCTTTTGGGTTTTTGGATTGCAGGACTTATGAGAATTACCTGCTCCTGCCAGATTTGCTCCTCTCCATTCAATGTGAAAAAATAAATAAAAAATCATCTCCTAGAACTCAACCTTAGTCTGGTTATTAAATGTCGATCACTTCCGGACACTGGTTTTGTCATAATGATTATAATAGTAAAGTGCCGCGAGTCCGTGCTGAACGTAGTCGATTCGAATTTCGTTTGAACGCGTGGTAGCTGAGTGACACAGGGGACTGTGGCGAGTGAATCCACCTCGCGCCAGACCTGTTGTTATCTGGGCATCTTTTAAAAACTGGATGCCTGTTTTTACAACTGCCCAGACTCTATGACGCAATGTCTGATCTTCCAGAAAACTCAGTGCCGTCAACAACCCTTCCAGTCTGGTCGCAGTTGGAGCCAGTCTGCCTTCCCCATTAAATCCCCCGTTCAAACATGCAGATTCGCTGCCTTGAATATGTTCACCCAGAATACTATTTACCAGTTTTTCGGCATGACGGAGCAAAAGCTGTCTGATCCCGTGCGGCTCCTGTTCTGAATGCCACGGAATCCGATACAAAGAAGCCGTGCTTAGAACGTGAGGTTGCTGCTCAAATAATCGCGCAGTTGCCAGCAGAGCCCAATGATCTGCCGGCAACAAGTCCAACCCTTCGCGTGTGCGGGCTAAATAGCGCAACGCATCGACAGCAGCTAAAAGCCAGCGGGGATTGCTATCAATTTCAAATAACATAATCAGACCAAGTGCAGCTTCACCTGGATAGTACAATGAAGTCCAGGAATCGTCTTTGCCGTGGTCTGAAAAGTATTTTGAATAAAAACTGCCATCGGGCTTTTGCATGAATAACAAAAATTCTGCAAGCCCATTGAGCTGATTTGGATCGGTCGTTCCGGGCAGCACCTCTTCTAGCTGGACCAAAGCAGACAGGGCGAGCCCGGTCCCGCCCAGTTTTGCCTGTAATGGTCGCAATGGACGGCCAACCAATTCCGGATGTGACCAAACAGCTAAAATGTTCGTGCGCCCATCAACAGGTCCTATAAAATCGTCCATTAGATATTTTGCCGCGCGCTTCATAGCGCCGGATGCAAAGGCATCTGGGGCGTTAAGTGAGTGATATTGAGCCATGGCATAAAGAGTCCCAGCATGGCGGAGCAGATTGTACTCCTGATTGTCGCCAGCCTCACCAGTTGAATCGCGACGGTAGATAAAACGACCGGAGGCTGTGACGGCATGAGCCAGATAATCAGCCGCCCAATGCATTCTCTGGTTCAAAGATGGTGCAAGGTCCCCTTTACTTTCCGTCGTGGCTAAGAAAGTAGCCCCTGCCGGGGGCACCCACAGCAGTAGTAATATAATCACTATATTTATCTTGAACATGTTACCACCAATATTGACCTCCTCAGTGGTTGCTTACAACTAATGGTCAGATAGATGTCGAAAAACCTCTTGATCAGGGTAACCGGTTTGCGGAAGCTCGTTTGCCTGTTGATAATTGAGCAAGGCATCACGGCTACGTGGTCCCCAGATACCGTCGATAGGTCCCGGAGAATATCCTGCTTTATCAAGCATATACTGTATTTCAGCAAGATCCGTTGCCGTCTTGAATGGGCGCTTATTATTCGCCTTCATTTGCCAGTCCAACCGATCCCCGCGAACAAAAGCATTGGGTGCATCATAGATGATGATGGGCTGGAGACCGAGCTTGCCGGACTTGTATTTTCGGTAGATATTGTCATTATCCAGCCTGACGATACGACAGGATTCCATATTAGACTGCATTTGCAAACAGATTAAGCCATTTTGCATGACCCGCCAGGAGCCGGTTCTCTGTCGGTCATTACGAATTTGCCTTACAGAGCTATCAGGGCTGTAATATGAGATGGAAACAGTCCCGGTATTCAGGTTACGCGAGGTGACCGTATGATCAGCAAACAGAGCACGAACCTCTCCGGCATCGAGCTGATATGATTGGGGTTTATATGTTTTGCTGCAACCCCATAAATTGCTGAAAACAAAAAAAAGAAAGAAAATCATAAAAAACTTTTCAGGTCGCAGATTTAACATGTCAAATCTCCTTTGGCTCAGCACCTATAGCCCATGGCATTAACCAGCCATCTGAGGTCAGCATGCCGCAGCATATTTGTTAGCGACGGTGTCGTGGTTTTGTTCCACCAATTCTCCATCTTCCAATGTCCAGATTGTCTCTATGGAGGAAAGTAGCTGGTTATTTCGTGAAACAACCAGCACCGTTGCATCATTTTTGTGGATCAATTCTTCCATCAGTCTGATTCCGCTATCATCCAACGTCAGATCAAGATCATCCAGCAACAACAGATCGGCCGGTGTTAAGGCGGCACGTGTAAGCAGTACCCGCTTTAGTTCTCCAGTGGATAAATTGCCTCCATTTTCGGCAATTCGACCATCAAGACCACCAAGTCGGGTTAAAACAGATCCGAGACCAAAGTGACGGGCAACCGACTCAATCATCGTATCATCGGGACGAGGATGGGCTCCCATCGTCAGAGCCTTACGTAAAGACCCACGTAGAATCGGCGAGCCGGTGCCAATATAAACAATCCGTTTCTTAAAGATGCGCGCCCATTTCATATGTGATAGCTGATCAAGCAGGATACGTCCCCGCGATGGCCTCTCCATGCCGGCAATGAGCTTAATCAAGGTGCTTTTCCCAGAACCATTAGGACCTGTGATGCCAATTTTTTGGCCGGCCTCGATAACCACATTGAGCTGCCGAAGCCCACGATGCGAGACCCTTGAGAGTCGGACCCGGGTGCCAACAACCGTCGCTCCCTGGTCTTGTGCTTGCAGGGCAGTTTTCGGCATGGGGCGTACTTCCAGTAGCGCCAGACAACGGACATATGCGGCATTCCAGGCGCAGTAACGATCCCATACCGAACCAAGCTCGCGCATCGTTTGAATCAACATGCCCATTGCCGCCAGGGTTCCGGCCGCGTCCGCACCGGATATAGAACTGTTCAGAGCAACTCCCAACACCAGGGCGACGGCAAGACCGGACGTTATATCGGGGACAACCCGCAGCAATGAAGACCAGCGCCGACGATAAAGTGCCGCAGAAATCATGACCTGATTGCTTTGCTTGATTTGCTTTTTTTCGCGCCCGAAGCGACCCAAAAGACGCAGTTCTGTCAAATGCCTAATACGTTCTGTTGCATCAGCAGCAAGTTGCGCCCGTTTTTGCCGCAAAGAACCGTGTGCAGACAACAACACCGGACCCATTGCTGCTACAAAACCAAGACCCAGCACAATTGGAACAAGTGCTGCAACAGCTAAGCTTGTATTGATATAAAACAACATAACACCGACGATGGGGATCACAATGGCTGCGGACAACAGGCGCGTGACCCCCTGACTGATCCAGTTGCGGACGGCGCTTAAGTCCCCAACAAAACGCAGTGACAGCCCACCCGTGCGGCGATTGACAAGTTCACTTTCCGGAAGTCGGGAGATATGTTCAAAAAGTCGGAGCCTCACTGCTGCGGCATAATCCTGTCCAAGTCCTTCGGCAACGACCCGCTCACTCCAGCGCAGGAAGGCAATAGCGACACCTGAAATTGCAATCAGAAATAAAGAATACATCGGGAGCTGTAGTGAACTACTGGAAAGTGCCGCAAAAATATCACGCGTCGCAATGGCTGTCACACCGACAAATGCAGCCTGGCAAAGTGCCAGCATGGCAACAAACATGATCCGCCTTCGGCGGCCACCTTTCATGATCCCAGGAAATCCGCTCATACAACCAACCGTAGTTTTTCTATAGTTGTGTTGCTGTTTATCAAATTGCTCGCCTGGGCCGGATCACGCAAATCTTCACGAGAAATCACCGGCAATCCGGTAGCGATCTCAGCTTCTCGTACGTTCAGCGGGGACTGAGTTATCAATCCGGTCAGGGCAAGCGGTGTAATTCCTATCTGTTTCAGGGTGCTGGTCCCCCCAAATGCCGCCAGGGAATCGGGGGCGGCATAAAGAAAACCAATAAAGGCACTGCGAACCTTCGGGTTTTTCAGCAAGGCGGCGGTCTCCTGCTGCAATACACCGTCAGCAAATTCCACAACGGCAATGTTGCAGCCATTGTTGGCAGCAGCGCCAAGAAGTGTGTCGATGACCTGCTCAATTCGCGGCAGTGGTTGTTCATAGGTCGAGACCAGCCCGGCGTCGGTAAAGTCGGCGGTATAATCAGCACCTGCATCAACATAGGCATTGTAATCACCAAAAGCTCCGGTTCCGGTCGCCTTGAGTGCTGCAACACGGTATCCGGCCTGACTCAATCCATGAACCAGAGAGGCTGTGGCATCGGTTTTCCCCGAATTCATAGATGAACCAACAACGCCTATGGCTGTTAGTGTCTGCGGACGAACCGCTGGCGGTAAGCTATACTGGTTAAGATTCAATACAGCTCCCGCGGCAGTAGTCAACAAGCCGATAGGTAGTACCCGGGTCGGAAGTTTCATCTTGTCGTTGCGAACACGCATTTTTCCGAGGCACCCACCACCTGCCAGAAGGTCGGTTCCAAGAGGGTCGATCTTCGCTATTCCTTCAAATTGATCCGAAGCATAGCGCGCACCGCAGGCGGCAACGATCAGATCATCCGGATACAATTCATTGGGGCGGCCGGAACGTAGCTGAATTCTTCTGTGGGAACTGATTTTTTGAATACGGCCAAGCACCAGATCTCCGGGCGTGGCATTTTCTACATCATCACGTAAGCCAACGGCATCATACTGCCTGACCCGGCGGGTCGAAAACGCCCATTTTGCAGCTTGAATCATATTGGTATAGTTGAAAAACTTCTCTGTTTTCATTTGACCGCTCCTTT
>CAZMFD010000006.1:0-2134 GCA_964565445.1 uncultured Geobacteraceae bacterium | reverse complement strand
CCAGTGCTCAATCATCTCCCCTGAATGAACACATTGACGAAAATCATGACCACATCCTTGAAGTATTTTCGTTTTGATTTGCGATTCTATTCCCAAATCAGAAGCCGCTTCATTCAGAGCTTTAACCCAGTTCGTGGCACGCTCCACCCGGTCTCTGCCCTGTTGTCGGTCAATAGCTTTCCCTTTGCGCAGATTCGGGTCCCGGTCGGTATCACATTCACCAACAAACACCTCAATCGGCAAACGGAGAAAAGCTGAGAGATTCGATCGCACTTGTGTCGTAAAGCCCTGTAGTATTTTTTCAGGCTTTGCTAAGCCATAGGGGTAAGGGGAGTCATCCGGAAAGGTGTACCAACCGGCTGAACAGAGGGCCAGACGGTTAATCAGGTGGGGATAAAGCAGGGCAAAACGATGAGCAAATTGAGCCCCACCGGAATATCCCAGAAGATCAAACGAGTAGATGTCAGTGATGCCGGGAAGGTTGATTGATTTCAGTAATGAGAGCAAGGCAAGGTCTGCCCTTTGCCCTGTCAAAACACGTTGATAGCCATGCCAGTTAGTCTTATCAAATACCGGCGCAATTACCGAACGTTTGCCATGCGGAAACTGACTCGTTAGGATTTTCAGCAAACCTTCGACATCACGATAAACGCCATGAACGGCCACCAGCGGTGGCAACGAAGGGTCAGGGTTTCTCGGAGTTGCAACCCAGCATCCCAGTCCCGTCAATTTTTTGGATTGTACCGGTCTAATACTGTACAAATTTACTTTAGATTGGCTCTTGCCGGAGGCGGGAAGGGTTTCCAGAGGACTTTTGAACATGTTTCACTCCTGTTTCGAGATGTATTGTCGACAATAGGAATTGCTTCCATATTGTTGAGTCATTTACATCTAAAACGGGCGTAAAACTGCTTTTATTCCACTAATTCGAAAGAAAATAAAAATTATTCTTTCGGGGTGCAGCCATCAGTTTTTTGCAGAAGGCCCCAGCCATAAAGAGGGTCCCTGCCCTGAGGACCCAAGTCCAGGGCAGTCTGGGCGAGCACAGTTTTAATCTCGAAAGGGGTCAAGCCCTGCTCAAAACGCAGACAGGCGACCACTGCCGTGACAAATGGCGCCGCAAAGGAAGTACCGTTGCGATATTGTCCGCCTGTAGCAGCAGGTGTCCAGACCCCAACGCCTGGTGCCGCCAAGGCAACATGATCACCCCGGTTAGCACGGCCATAGAGTCTGAGACGAGCGTCTACAGCAGTGACGGCAATGACCCCTTCATAGGCGGCAGGAAAACCGGGTTCGGCTTCCGGGCCATGATTACCCACTGCCGCGACCAATGGATAACTTTTCTGTTGTGCGGCGGCAACAGCATTTGCCAACAACTCATTATGTGGCCCGGCCAGGCTGATATTGATCGCGTGAACGTTTTGTGACATCAGCCAGTTCATTCCTTCAACAATAAAAGCGGCTGTCGTTTCACTTCTGCCTTTGCGATCAGTCTTAAATACATCTGCAACATAAACCTTCGCACAGGGGAGCAAACCAGTGGGTGGTTGCTGTGAAGATCCGGCCAACAAACTTACAACCGCAGAGCCATGAGTGGTATCCGAAGGGGTATCCGTATCGGCGAACTTTTTAGTTTGCAGTCTGAAAAGACCCAGCCCGGTCTGTCGGCGGTCAATGGCCGTATCAATAACACCCACCCGTATGGACGGCTGACATGTTACGTCGTTTGGGGCAGGCCAGCCAATCAATTGTTGTCCGAAACAGCGTTCACCCAAGCAAGAACCGGAATTGAGCTGATACACATGATTCAGATCATAGGTGGTATCAGTATCCAGACCTTTCAGACTCGCTAACGCGTCCTGCTCACTCATGCCGGGAGGAATTCGCAAACGCACAAAGGAGACTCCTAGTGCCTTTAAATGGCGTGATCCAATAACAGAAAAACCAAGAGACTCTAGTACAATGAGTTGAGCCGGGGTTATATCAGCAGCAAGGATTTCATCTGCTATCCAATGATCGCCGTCACCGCCATTGCCACTATCAGCATCGTCATTATCGTCGTCATTATCATCATCGTCATCATCATCGTCATCATCGTCATCATCGTCATCATCGTCATCATCGTCATCATCGT
>CAZMFD010000005.1:0-79317 GCA_964565445.1 uncultured Geobacteraceae bacterium | reverse complement strand
CCTGCGCCCCTGAAAAACCACCAGGCCTTGTAGGACGAAATTTTTGCTTAGCCATTCCATGGCTTTTTGCGAGAGCATCAATAATGGGTTTTAAGCTGTTGGCATAATCCTCCGGGAAGGCTATATATAGAGATCTGCCTGCAAGAAGGAGAGGATTATGCCTGACAGTTTGACGGAACGTCTGGACGATCTGGAAATTCGGGCCAGCTATCAGGATCGGTTGCTGGAAGAACTCAATGCGGTTGTCACCGACTGCAATCTGCGCATCGATCAGTTAACCCGCCAGAATCGCCAGTTGCAGGATATGGTGAAAAATCTCGGTGGGTCGCTGGAAGAGTCTCCCGATGAATAACCGCGGAGCAGTTTAATGGCAGTGGAATTGTGGCAGCAACGCCTGAAAGAAAGCGTAACGACGGTCGCTGAACTGGCCCGGCGCTTTGGGATTGATCCCGAGCCTTTACGTGAGGTGACTGAACGCTATCCACTAAAGATTACTCCCGGCTATCTGGATTTAATTGAGGCTGTCGACGATCCGATCTGGCGTCAGTGTGTTCCCGATGTGCTGGAACTTGGGGCGGATGGTTTTGTCGACCCGCTGGCGGAGGAAGTCTACTCTTCGGTACCGGCGATTATCCACCGCTATCCCGACCGGGTGATTCTGCTGGCTTCCAACAATTGCGCTGGTTACTGCCGGTTCTGTACCCGCAAGCGCAAGGTTGGTAACAGTCATCATGCCGTCACTTTTCGTGAACAACGTGAAGGAATCGACTATATCGCCGGCGATAACCGAATTCGCGATGTGATTCTTTCGGGTGGTGATCCTCTCATTTTGCCGGATAGCGTCCTCGAGGACCTGCTGGATCGGATCCATGCGATTCCACACGTGGAAATGATCCGTATCGGCAGCCGGGTACCGGTGACCTTGCCGGAGCGCATCACCCCGGCGCTGTGTGCCATGCTCAAGAAGTATGCTCCGCTTTATTTCAATACCCATTTCAATCATCCGCGCGAGCTGACGCCTGATTCTGCTGTTGCTTGTGCTCTGCTTGCCGACAGTGGAATTGTTTTAGGCAACCAGACGGTGCTGCTGCGTGGGGTGAACGACGATGCTGCGACGATGACCAACTTGCTGCGCGGTTTGCTGAAGATCCGCGTACGTCCTTACTATCTGCATCAGATGGATCTGGTTCAAGGCACTACTCATTTTCGTACCCCACTGCAGTCAGGTCTGGATATCATCCGTGCACTACGCGGCCCGGTGTCGGGCATGGCCTGCCCCCATTTTGTTGTTGATCTGCCCGGGGGCAAAGGGAAGGCGCCGTTGCTACCCGACGGCTTAAGTTATCGGCACAGCAAAACAGTGATTACCACCTCAACCGGTGAACAGGTGGAGTACTCGGATCTCGAGTAGGGGCGCGGCTTCCGCGCCCAAGGCTCGGAAACTCCGCCCTGACATCGCAGAATATGCAAAAAGCACGACAGACTTCCGAATTATATTTACATAGGATTGGTCAAGATATATAAATGGTCATACCAATTTATTTATTGCCACCCCTTTGTGAAAGTGGACTGTCATGAGCCGTGCTCCTTTGTCAATCAACTACAACAATAAGTGGCCGTTGTCCCACCGTCTAAACAGTTTGACGTCTGACAAGCCCGTGTCGGGATTGACAGGATCAACGCTGTTGTCCGGAACACAAACCCCGAAAACTAGTGGACGACAGGTTGTAGCTGCCGGTCTTGGAATCAATCTGGCGCTGGGCATACTTTACGCCTACAGTATGCTAGCGGCAGATATTGCGACGCTATTTCCGGGGTCCGGTGATCCCTACGCGACCGCCTGTCTGGCATTTGCGGTGTCGATGATTATCGGTGGAAAAATGCAGGACAAAGTCGGCCCGCGGGTAATTGCCTTTCTCGGCGGATTGCTGGTCGGGGCCGGGTTCCTTGTTTGTTCCCAGACTTCCAGTTACTGGGGTTGGGTTTTTGGCTTCGGGGTGCTGGCCGGTACCGGGATCGGTTTTGGCTATTCCGCCGCAACTCCTCCTGCCTTGAAATGGTTCTCACCGGCAAAGACCGGGTTGATTGCCGGTATCGTCGTTTCCGGTTTTGGTATTGCTCCGGTCTATCTGGCTCCAGCTTGCCAGTACCTGCTTGGGCAGTATGGTCTCCATACGACAATGATGATTTTAGGTGTGGCCTTTATCGTCATCGTTTGCACTATGTCACTGCTGTTGACCAACCCACCGACCGGTTTTGTCCCCGTTACTCAACATTCTCCTGATGTTGTTGGAAAACAAAATTGTGTTGATGCTACGCCAATCCAGATGCTCAAAGAGCGGCGTTTCTATATCTTGTGGTTGATTTTTTTTGTTGGTGCCGGGGCTGGACTGATGGTCATCGGTAGTGTCGCCGGTATCGCCAAACAAAGTATGGGTGAGATGGCTTTTATCGCGGTTGCAGTGATGGCTATCGGCAACGCCGCCGGGCGGGTTCTTGCCGGTCTGATGTCCGATAAAATCGGACGTGCAACGACTCTGATTCTGCTCCTCGCTCTACAATCAACGCTGATGTTCCTGGCAGTGCGGGTTGTCTCTAACGAAGACTCGGGGGCTCTGCTGGTGACCCTGATGGCAACCTTTATCGGATTCAACTATGGTTCCAACCTGTCTCTTTTCCCTTCTTTTATTAAAGATTACTGGGGCACGAAAAATTACGGGACAAATTACGGTATCCTGTTTTCCGCCTGGGGAGTCGGTGCGTTCGTGCTGGTTAAACTTTCCTCTATCCTGAAAGCTATGCATGGCGGTATGGAAAGTTCATTTGTCCTGGCCGGGATTCTGTTACTGATCGGCACCGTCCTTGCCATGTCCCTGTTGCCGTTAAAAGGGACAGAGCCTGTCTATGTTGCGAAAGAGCCTGCGAAGCTATAAATCTGCTGTCTCCGTTTTGGCGTCGACCTGCCCGGCGCTAAAAGGCTGCTAGAGTAAAGCAATACTTTACCCTGAGGTGATACGCCACCGATCAACAAGCAGTCCGTTCCAAGTTCTTTGAATTGCTCGAGGTCAAAATCCTTGCTCGGGCGGGTTGAGGAAAGTAAACCCAATAAATCGTGTCCCGCAGGAGAGAATAGACGGTCTGATAGCGCTCAGTATCTGTTTTTTTTGGCCGAGATTGACTCGTTGATTTTTTACACCCTGGATTCTTTCCGGCACGTGAAAAATCGTACGTTAAACGATGGATCAAGTTTCTACCCCACATCCGCGACAACACATCTTCATGCGCGCAGTGAAAACCTGCGAACCACCTTCATGACATATATCCTCTGATAACGGTCTTACAAGCCGCCAACAGCGACGTCGAAATGGGAGTATTGGAGATTGATCAGGCTAAGAGTGTCTGATCCGGGATCTGACTAGTCGGCTAGTTTGGTCCGATCCCGGGAGTCCACCATAGACGATCTGCTACAGTTCTAGGCAGTTTATTGCCTCCAACATTCCGACATCGACCCCTTGCCAAAGCCTTCTATGTTGATACACTTTCACCGTCCGTCACTTTTTAACAAGGTGGCTCGTACGCTGAAAGGGAAGAAAAAGTTCGTGACAAGATGTCTCATAAAGGCACTTGGGTGATGGATTCATAGCGAAACTGCCGCACGTATAATCGAAGAAGAGGCGTGGCAAGCCCTCATTAAACCTGATTGGTGATGAGGTACATGATTCAAAAACCTGAAAAATGGCCGAAACAAGATCAAAGGAGGATATATGGCACTGGAATCGATCAACCCGGCAACCGGGGAGCTGCTTGAAGCCTTTGACGAATGGTCTCTGGGCAAGACTCAGGAAACCTTGACGGCTGTCAACCTTGCCTGGCGTGACTGGCAGCAGACCAGTTTTGTGGAGCGCTCAGATAAGTGGCGCCGGGTAGCGCAGGTTTTGCGGCAGAAGAAGGATGAATATGCCCGGATCATGGCCCAGGAAATGGGCAAGCCCATCACCAGTGGTCGGGGCGAAATTGAGAAGTGCGCCTGGGTTTGTGATTATTATGCTGATAATGCAGCAACGATGCTGACTGAGGAACCGGCACAGAGTGACGGCAGGCGTTCTTATGTCGCTTTTCGCCCTCTCGGCACGATCCTGGCAGTCATGCCATGGAACTTTCCTTTCTGGCAGGTGTTCCGTTTTGCCGCGCCGACTCTTATGGCAGGTAACACCGGAGTGCTCAAACATGCTTCCAACGTTCCGCGTTGCGCTCTGGCCATAGAAGATATCTTTCGTCAGGCGGGTTTTCCCGAGAACGTCTTCCGCACCCTGATGATTGGTTCAGAACAGGTCGAAGCGGTGATCGAGAACGAGCTGATCAAGGCGCTGACCTTGACCGGTAGCGACGCCGCCGGCCGCAAGGTGGCGTCCAAAGCGGGTGACATGCTAAAAAAAGTAGTGCTGGAGCTGGGCGGCAGCGATCCCTTTATCGTTCTCGCTGATGCGGATGTGGAGGCCGCTGCCGAAACCGCTGCCAAGTCGCGCTGTATCAACTCCGGGCAGAGTTGCATCGCTGCCAAGCGCTTCATCGTTGAAGCAGAGATCTATGACCGGTGGCTTGAAAAATTCCGGGAGTCCATGGCGACCCTGGTGGTGGGCGACCCCGTTGAAGAGCAGACCCAGATCGGCCCGCAAGCCCGCGAGGATCTCATGCAGGGCCTGCACGGGCAGGTAGAAAAATCCCTTAGCAACGGTGCCGGGCTGTTGCTTGGCGGCAAGCCGCTCCAGGGCAAAGGTTATTATTATCCTCCGACTATTCTCACGCAGGTGAAACCTGGAATGCCCGCCTTTGATGAAGAGCTTTTCGGTCCGGTTGCCGCGGTGATCCGGGTACGGGACGTCGAGGAAGCTATAGCGGTGGCTAATGCCACCCGGTTTGGCCTCGGCGCCTCAGTATGGACCCGCGACAGTGAAAAGGGTGAGGAGCTGGCCACGCGTATAGACGCCGGAGCCGTTTTTGTCAACGAGCTCGTCAAGAGTGATCCGCGTCTGCCCTTCGGTGGCGTAAAGAATTCCGGTTTCGGGCGCGAATTATCCCACTATGGGATCAAACAATTCGTCAATATCCAGACGGTGTGGGTAAAGTGATCGCATGCAACTAAGGTTTTGAATTCACCATGACACAGGGAAAACATTTCTCCACGAAGATAACAATCTGTAAGCTGTTAGTCATACAAAGGTAACAGGGGGTTGGTGTAAGTTGATGGATATCGCTCCGGAACAGATAAGATGATGGATAAGAAAGAAACTTCATTGAGAAGAGATATTACCGGTTTCTTCTGGATAACTATTTTTCTTGCAATAGTAGTTTCCCCAGTCTGCATTATGCTTGTAATGCCAACTCCATCAGGTCGCGAATTTTGGCTTGAGTTCTCTGTCGCACTCGGTTTTTTCGGTCTGATGCAGTTAGTTGTTCAATTTATTTTGATTGCACGATTTAAATCAGTTACCAGGCCTTATGGAATTGATGTTATTTTACAGTTTCACCGTCGACTTGCTCTTGTTGCGATGTCCGTCATTTTATTGCATCCCATTATTATCATGATCAATAACCCGTCACGACTGAAAATGCTTAATCCATTAGAAGGGAATTGGGCAAGCCGCTTTGCCATCATCACTGTAGTGCTTTTCCTGGTCCTTGCGGCAACGTCGCTGTTTCGAGAAAAAATCAAATTAAAATATGAATATTGGCGCATGTCCCATCTTGTTTTAAGTGTTTTGGTCATTGTTTTTTCCCAATTGCATGTATCACTGGCCGGTCTTTATACCAATACATTCTGGAAACAGTCCATATTTGTTACCATGGCAACGGCGACGGTCGGGCTGGTACTTTACCTGCGCTTCATCAAATCAGCATGGCAGCGCAGCAATCAGTGGCGCGTAACCGAAGTGCGCCAGGAACGCGGTGATTCCTGGACGCTGGCCCTGGAGGCAGAAAATCACTCGGGCATATCTTTTTTGCCGGGGCAGTTTGCGTGGCTCAAGCTTGCATCCTCTCCCTTCACTCTTGAAGAGCACCCTTTCAGTTTTAGTTCCGGTTCGATGAGCACCGCCTGTATTGAATTTGGGATAAAGGAGTTGGGTGACTTCACCGGAGAAATAAAAAACATACAACCTGGAACCCGTGCTTACCTTGATGGTCCGCACGGCGCATTCAACATTGACCGCTATCCCGCAGTCGGTTTTGTTTTTATCGCCGGAGGGATCGGGATTGCACCGATTATGTCATTTTTGCGGAGCATGTCCGAACGAAAGGATCCCCGACCTGTCGTTCTTTTTTATGCTGATCGAACCTGGGATGGTCTGGCTTTTCGTGAAGACATCGAGGAATTAAAGGAAAACCTTGATCTTAAAGTCGTTTATGTCCTGCAGGAACCGCCGGAGAACTGGCAGGGAGAACGGGGTATGATTGATAAGGAGCTTCTTGAAAATCACTTACCTGAAGAATTTATTCACCGAAATATTTTTATCTGTGGGCCGGATCCTATGATGAATGTCATACAAGAGTTATTACTCGAGCTCGGCGTTGAAAAAGTATCTATTCACCTTGAGCGTTTCAGCCTGGCTTGACTAGGGGGAGTAGCAGTCAATGCGCCATTTCTTAGGTAATATCGCCATCTACCTCATCATCGTTTTTCTGGTCGGTGCTGCCACCTTCTTTGCCTGGATGCGCTCCTCTCAAATCGTAATCAGCAATGAAGAGACCGTCATCGCACGATTTGATACGAGCTCCGGTCGGCAGTTTAACTGGTCGCAGCTAGGAGAACACTCCTATCTGCGAAACTGTGCAAACTGTCATGGTTCTGATGGACAGGGATGGGGTCAATACCCGGCACTGAATCATACCCCCCTCTTGTTTATTTCACCACAGGGGCGAAGTTATATCATTGATCTGCACATCTATGGGCTGACCAGCAGTCGCTGGGCTGTTCCGATGCCACCGATGGGACACATACAAGACATTGAAATGGCCAGCGTGATTAACTATGTGCTGACCCAGTTTGGAAATGAGGAGACCATCAATGAGGATGGTGAACTTTTGCGCCCACCAGATATTGCCGAAAGACGGGGGCAGAACCTTTCTCCCAAGGATGTGAATGGTCGCAGGCCAAATTAGTACCCTGTAACTCATAAAATGTCGCAAAGATTGCACAGGACGTTGGCGCGTTTTCGATAGTACATTGAAGTTTCGCGCGCTGTGTCTAACCTTAGATTGTGTCTTCGTTCTTGTTGCTGCCGCATGCAGGGGGATCTGGTATAATTATATATGCTCAAGGTGATTGTAGGAGCTTTTATTTACCTCGAACCGGGGAGGATTGAGCCATGCGCATTACCTTCGCCTATAATCAACGTCGTGAAGAAGGCGAAGAGCAGGCCGAACTGCTTACTCAGGAGAATGTCGAGTCGCTGCTGGAGCTTCTGAGAACGCTTCCTTATGAAATTACCCCGGTTGAAGTTAGTGGCCCGACGGACAAAATGGTCGCCGATCTGCTCGCATCGCGCCCGGACCTGATCTTCAATGTTGCCGAAGGGACCCAGGGCGTCACCCGCGAGGCTCTCTACCCGGCCGTATATCGTCACCTCGGCCTGCCTTTTACCGGCGGCGGACCCGCCCTGCTGCTGGTTGATCTGGACAAGCGTCTGGCCAATAAGATCCTGTCCGTGCAAGGGATTAAGGTGCCGCAGGGGACGCTCCTCACGCCGCGAAACCCTGAGCTGCCGGAGGACTTCAGGTATCCCCTGATGATCAAGCCTAACTATGAGGGCTCGGGGCGGGGAATTCATCAGGACTCGGTCGTTGAGTCGCCAAAGAAGGCTCGTGAACTGATCGACAGTCTGTTGGAAGAATTTCCCGAAGGGCTTAGCGCCGAGGAGTTCATTCCCGGGCGCGAACTCACCGTCCCGATGCTCGAGTCGTTTCCTGGTCATCTGCTGGAAATCGTCGAACACACCTTCAGCGGAAAGTCTAAACACAAAATCTTTGACTATGAGCATAAAACCCGTGGTGAGGACGAGGGAACGGTTCAGGTTGTCTGTCCCCCCGAATTGTCATCGCAGGAACGTCATGATGTCCTCGCCCTGGCTGATCAGGTTTTCCAGACCATGCCCTGTCCTGATCTGGGCCGCGTGGACATCCGCCTGCGTGAGGATGGCACGCCATACTTTATCGAAATCAATCCGCTACCGCGCCTGCTGGCGGACGGTTCAATGATCATTGCCGCCAAAGCCAAGGGGATTGCCCACGCAGACGTCTTCGACATGGTGATCCGTTCGGCGGCACGGCGCTACGGGATCCCTCTGGTAAAGCAGGTACAATTTCCCTCCGTGCCCGGGGAAAGCCGTGCGAGCGCCCGCGAACTGGGCCTGACGGTCGGCCGTATGCCGCCCGGACCATGGAATGCCATTACTGACGTGGGGGAGGTTCACGTCGGTCACTTTACCGATATAGAGGACGATGTCCCGCTGCCGGGGCAAGAGGGTGAGAAGACAAGGGTCCGGACCGGCATCACCGCCGTGGTGCCGCGCGCCGGAGACCTCTTCAACAACCATCTCGCCGCGGGTGGATTCGTTCTCAACGGCATCGGCGAGATGTCGGGACTGACTCAGGCCATGGAGTGGGGCTGGCTGGAAACGCCGATCCTGCTGACCAACACCATGTCCGTGGGGCAGGTGCACACCGGTATCATCCGGCACATGGTCTCCGCGCATCCTGAATTGGGGAACCAGGTGGCGGTGACCATTCCACTGGTTGGAGAAACCGACGATTCTTTCCTTAACGACGTGCGCGTTTTTCGTAACACGCCTGAGCAGGCTATCCTGGCGATCCGGGGAGCGAAAAGCGGTCCTGTGCCGCAGGGTTCCATCGGCGGCGGCACCGGCATGGTCTCCTTCGATTTCTCCGGCGGTATTGGCACTTCTTCGCGGGTGTTGCCGCGGAATTTCAAAAGTTATACTGTTGGTGTTCTGGTGCAGGCAAACTTCGGCAAGATGCGCAACCTCACCGTCGACGGTGCGGTGGTCGGCCGCGAACTCGATCCGCTCTATCCCTATGCCGAGCGCCGCGGCAAGACCTACGGCTCCGTGGTTGTTGTTGTCGCTACCGATGCGCCCTTGTTGCCGGCGCAGCTTAACCGGCTTTCCAAGCGTGCGGCCCTCGGTCTCGGACGGGTCGGCTCCTTCGCGGCCACCACCAGCGGCGAGATCGTCTTTGCCTTCAGCACCGGAAATCGTGTTCCCCGCATCGCCAAGGAGCAGTCGCCGACCCTCAATCTCACCTTCGTAAATGATGAGCATATGAACCTGCTTTATGAAGCGGTAATCGAGGCCACCGAAGAGGCTGTTCTTAATGCCATGTTCTGTTCGGGCGGCATGACGGGACACCACAATCGTTTCGCTCCGCCACTGCCGGCAGAGATGGTTCAGGAGTTTCTCATCAACCGGCAGGCTTCTGCGAAAGGGATTCGCGGCGAAAGCGAACACTGAAGTGACTTGTCAAAAAAAAGAGTGGATTAAGCGGAAAAAAGTGACGATCTTTCCGAGAATGTCACGGCATTAACATCTTTGAGAAGAATGAGGGAAAGTATGGAAAACGAGGAATTCACTGCTAAGTGGCATCAACTACGAGGACTTATCAAAGGGCTCTGGGGCGAACTTAGCGGCAACGATATCGACTTTATTGATGGTCAGCGCGAGCGACTTGTTGGAAAACTTCAGGAGAGATATGGCATAAGCGAAAAGGAAGCGCGGCGTAAAGTTGATGAGCTCGGGTGAGCATATCCTGTTAGCTTTTAGGTAATTATTCAGCATCTAATGTAGGAGCGGCTTTAGCTGCGAATGATCGTGCCTGAAGGCACTTCCTATATCGTTATTCCGGGGAAAAATACAGCAAGGTCCAGTCTGTTGTGGCATTAAAAGGTTGCTCTTTCGAGTAAAGCAACAGTTTACCTTGCGGTGATACGCCGCCAATCAATAGCCAGTCCGCTCCGAGTTCACCCAAATCGCTTTTAAGTCGCTCAAGATCAAATTCCTTGCTCAGGCGGGTTGTTTGTATGATCCAGCCGTCATGTAGGCGTTGCTGTAGAGTGTGAAAGTCCGTCGGTGGCTCAAAAGCGAAATAGCCCCGTTGCTGCAGGGTCAGACGTTTCTGCTCCTGGATGGCTTCCTTATGTGGGGCCAGTTGAAAGGTGCGATGGTGACCGAAATTATCTCCCTGCGCTTTGCAGACCAGGGCGTTGTAGTAATGATTGTCAGTGGCGGATAACAGAAAACTCAGATGTGCATCCTCCAGTTTATGCTCGGCATGCTCAGAGAGGATTTCCCCGTAATAGACCTTGATTCCGTCCATCCGAAACGGTTTAAGTCGCTGGTAGGAGCCATCGCTCACAACCACATCGATCTCATGCTTTTTCAAGGCTTGCGCCAGGGCTTGTGTCCAAGCAGAGGCTCCGACGATTAACAGTCCATTTTCTTCCTCTGCAGCCAGAGACATTTTTCGCGCCAGGGGTCCCAATGTGAGTCCATGGGCCAGAACCGTAACAATAATGATCAGAAAAACAATAGGTAAAAGCGCCTCTGCATCTGGATAGCCGGCAGCGACCAATGCCGGACCAAAAATGCCGGCGGTGGCCGCCGCGACAATACCGCGCGGCGCGATCCATCCCAGCAGGAGTTTGTCCTTGCCCCGCATCGGAGCCCCCAGGGTTGCCAGAGCAATGGTCAGCGGGCGTACCAGCAATAGTACTGCGACAACAAAAGCTGCCACCCGCCAGTTCAGCAATTCCAGTTGGCTGACTTTGAGTTGGGAGGGAATGATAATGAACAGCACCGCTAACAGGAGGATGGTAAGATTTTCTTTGAAGTGGCGCAGGGATTCACGTTCAACCAGTTTCATGTTGCCGATGACCAGACCCATCACCGTAACGGTCAGTAATCCCGCCTCGTGTTGTACCAGGTTGCTGACCCAGTAGGCCGCCAGAACATGGACCATTAGAGCCGGGGGTTTTAAATGAGCGGGCACCGATCCACGCTGATAGAGCCAGCCGGTAATCCAGCCCCCCAGGCCGCCGAATATAGCGGCCGCCAGGATTGCCAGTCCCAAACCGGATAAGGTCTGTTGCCAGCTACTGCCGGCGTAGGTGAAATACTGAAAAGTCAGGACTGCCAGTAAAACACCGACCGGGTCGTTGACAATCCCTTCCCATTTGAGTAACGCTGCCGACTCCTTGTTGAGGCGCGCCTGGCGCAGCAGAGGCAGGATCACGGTCGGCCCGGTGACGACCAGAATAGCACCCAAAACCCAGGCCACCGGCCAGCTCAGTCCGGCAATATAATGCGCAGCCAGAGCTCCCAAGATCCAGGCAAGGGGTGGTCCAAGAATCGTCAGGCGACCAACACCATGACCGACCCGACGCATTTCACCGAGCTTTAAGTCCATGCCGCCTTCAAACAGGATAATGGCAACCCCCAGGCCGATGAGTTCCGTTAATTCAGTCTGTGATATCCCCAGTTCAATGATTCCACTCACTGGCCCCAGCAATAAACCCGACGTGATCAAAATGACGATCGCCGGCAGCTGAAGCCGCCAGGCGAGCCATTGGCTGGCCAGTCCGGCACTTAAAATAATCAGCAAAAGGGTAGCAATGTGCATAGTGACTCCATGATTAAAAATAATTCTTAACCAGCAATATGAAGAGCATATACTGATATGCTGGGTTGATCATTGGCCCAAAAGAAAATCATTTATCTGGAGATACTTTTAGGATGAGCTGTGAGTATCAAAACCCTTATGGAAGACTCGGCATTTTCTCCCCTAATCTTCCTGTGTGGACTTTTCTCAGAAAACTTCACCCCATGTCGTCAGGCCCGGTTCAGGATTCAGTCGCATTGTACTATGGTCAAAGGGTGTTGCAAACGTGCGGACAAGAGGTACAATTATAACGTTAATATAAGACTTGATTAGAGTGTTAATTTTTAAATTAAAAACTACAAGGAAGAAGTTAAAATCATGAAAAAAGAGGAATACATCAATATCTGTAAAGCGCTGAACGTTGGAACACCCCGTCGGGTTAAGCATAATGGCACCAAAGAGGAAGGCAAAGTCATTTCTTGCGCTACTGAAGAAGCTTTTGTTGAAGTAGTACTGGACAGTGGTGAGCGCAAGAATTGGGCTATAGAAGATATCTCTTTGTTGTCAGAATAGCAGGAAGTTGTTGAGCGAAAACCGGCCAGTCCCGACTGCATATTGAACAACCCACACTGCCATTCACCTATGGGAAGTCATAACAAAGGAGAGAAGACATGAGTATGAAAGAAGCCTACGAAAAAAAACTTGAAGCCAAACTGGATGAATGGAATACGGACATCGACAAGCTTAAAGCCAAGGCGGATTCAGCCGAAGCAGATGCACAGCTTGAATATTACAAGCAGATTGAAGAGCTGCGGTCGATGCAGGAAGCCGCCAGAAAAAAGCTTGAGGAACTGAAAGATACAAGTGATGATGCCTGGGAAGATCTCAAGGCCGGTATCGACAGCGCCTGGGATTCGCTCAGCCGATCCATCAAGTCGGCTTTTTCACGTTTTGGTTGATAAAGCCCAATAATAAGGCTCTTATTGTTTTAAGGAAGCGATATGAAACTACTTGGGTTAACCCTCAGTATGATTGTCGTGGTGATGTTTTGTTCAATAGCGATCGTCCATGCACAATCCGCAAACGGTGCCGTTACTGCCCAGGATGTCAAAAAGGAAACACAGGATTTGATCAATACGCTTCAGCAATATACCGCTGATCAGCGTGATCAGGCCGTCAAGGCAGCCGATCAGGCACTCACAAGGCTAGACCGGCGTATTGACGAACTCGAAACTAAGGTTGACAACAACTGGGACAATATGACCCAGGCTGCCCGTCAGAAAGTCAGGACCAATCTGAAAGCGCTGCGCCAGCAGAGAAATGAGCTCGCCGAGTTGTATGGCAGCTTTAAGACCAGCTCTACAGATGCTTGGGATCAGATGAAAAAAGGGTTCACAGATGCTTATCAGGCAATAATCGATTCCTGGGAAAAAGCCAAGAGCGAGTACGATAAAGAAAACATGAGAATTCATTTGTTGCAGAAAAGGTCTTCGGCCTCTGAAGAATCTCAAGGCAATAATTAAAAAATAAAGGGAGGATCTATATGGATTTGGTTCGGGTTATAGCTGCAATACTTCTGCCACCCCTTGGGGTTTTTCTGCAGGTGGGGATCGGGGGAGCCTTCTGGCTGAACATCCTTTTGACGCTTTTGGGATATATCCCCGGCATCGTGCATGCCGTCTGGATTATCGCCAAGCGCTGAAGACGGTAAGCGTCATTGTAAATTTTAAATAATGCCGCGAGGATTTTTATGAAATTATTCACCTGCGGCCACTGTGGCCAGCGGTTGTATTTTGAAAATGTTGTATGTGAGCGCTGTGATGCGACGCTTGGTTTCCTTCCCGACCAGCTGCGCCTGGTTTCTCTGGAAGCCGGCGAAGATGGAAGCTGGCGGCCCCAGGGAGAGGACTCTGAGTATCGTAAGTGCGCCAATTATAAACAGCACGCCGTGTGTAACTGGATGGTGCCGGTAGTAGACAGTCATGATTTCTGCAGCGCCTGTCGGCTCAACAAGACCATCCCCGATTTGAGTGTTGCGGGCAATGTTGATTTGTGGCGAACCCTTGAGACCGAAAAGCGTCGGTTGGTCTATTCGCTGCTGCGGCTGGGGCTACCGGTTGTGTCTGATGAAGCTGATCCAAATGGACTGGCCTTTGATTTCCTCGCTGACAGCGGTCCTGTTTTCAGTGAGCGCGGAAGGGTGTTCACCGGCCACGAGGAGGGCTTGATCACGATCAATATCAAGGAGGCTGATCCGGCCGAACGTGAGCGCATGCGCGGAGAAATGGCTGAACCTTACCGGACCCTGCTCGGGCACTTCCGTCATGAGGCGGGACATTACTATTGGGATCGCCTGATTCTCGATACGCAACATCTTAACGAATGTCGCAATCTCTTCGGTGACGATACACTCGACTATGGGGAGGCACTCGAGCAGCACTACCAACAGGGAGCGCCGCCTGACTGGCAAGAGAACTTCATCAGCAGCTATGCCACCATGCACCCGTGGGAAGACTGGGCTGAAACCTGGGCCCACTACCTGCACATGGTCGACACCTTGGAAACCGCTTGGCAGTTCGGCATCGGTATCCGTCCTAAAGCCGGTGATGATGCTACAGAGTCGGTACGCCATGATTTCGACCCCTACCGTGCCGAGACGATCGATATTCTTATTGACCACTGGCTGCCCCTCACCTTTGCCCTAAACAGCCTTAATCGCAGCATGGGTCATGAGCATGCGTATCCCTTTGTTATTTCTCCGGGGGTTACCAAAAAACTGGGTTTCGTGCATCGGGTCGTACACGATTCCATAACGGACAATTAACGTGTGAATGAAAGGAGCAAAACGATGGCAAATGAAGGTTACCATGAACCGGTTGCAGAACTGAGTAACGAAACCCGCGATATGCATCGGGCGATTGTCTCGCTGATGGAGGAATTGGAAGCAGTCGACTGGTATAATCAGCGGGTCGATGTATGCAAAGATCAGACACTCAAAAAAATTCTTCAGCATAATGCCGATGAAGAAAAAGAACATGCTGCCATGCTGCTGGAGTGGATCCGCAGACGTGACCAGGCTTTCGACAAAGAGCTGCGGGACTGGTTGTTTACCGACAAGGAGCTTGATCATTGAGCAAAGAGGCAAGCATGAAAAATCAAGTTGATGTTGTCATCATCGGCGCCGGCTCCGCCGGATTGGCCGCAGTGCGTCAGGTTAAAAAAAGAACTGAGAGCTTTGTGCTGATTAATGACGGCCCTTACGGTACCACCTGCGCCCGGGTTGGCTGTATGCCCTCCAAGGCCCTGATTGAGGCCGCCAACGCCTACCATGCTCGGCACAAAGCTGAAGATTTCGGCATTCGTGGCAGCGCTGGTTTGTCCATCGATGTGCCGGCCGTGCTGCAACGAGTACGCAGCTTGCGCGACCGCTTTGTCTCAGGGGTGATCAAATCAACCGAGGCCCTTGGCGAGCGGAGTATCGCCGGGCGGGCTCGGCTACTTGGACCAAATACGGTTGCGGTTGGCGATCAACAATTTGAGGCGAAACGCATCATTATCGCCACCGGTTCTCATCCGGTTGTGCCTGGTCCCTGGCGTGCACTGGGTGATCGAACCCTGACCACCGACACTTTTTTTGATCAGAAAACCCTGCCGGCACGGATGGCCGTGATTGGTTTAGGAGCTATCGGGGTTGAAATGGCCCAGGCACTGTCACGACTGGGCTTAGAGGTACACGCCTTCAGCGATAGTGATGAGCTGGCAGGCGTTTCCGATCCCAAAGTCGCTGCCTGTCTGCAGGAAAGCTTAAGTGCAGAGATGAGCCTATATCTTGGACATGAGGTTGATCTCAGTGCAACGAGCGACGGTGTTCGAGTCCAAGCCGGATCCGTTGAGCTGGAGGTGGATCAGGTGCTCGTGGCGATCGGGCGCAAGCCGAATCTCGATGAACTGGGATTGGCGGAGCTGGGTATCAAACTCGATGAGCGCGGCATGCCGCCGTTCGATTCCAAAACCATGCAGATCGGCGATCTGCCGATATTTATTGCCGGTGATGTGAATGGGCATCTGGGTTTGCTGCATGAAGCTGCAGACGAAGGTTTTATTGCCGGTGTCAATGCTGTCAGTGATGAGTTGACCTGCTATGAACGGCGGACACCGCTGGCTATCGTATTTTCCGACCCCGGCATTGCTGCGGTCGGTCAGCGTTTCAGCTCCCTTGACCAGGAGCAATGTCTGATCGGTAGCGTCGATTTCGCCTCGCAGGGGCGTGCATTGGCCGCTCAGAAGAATAAGGGCGTGCTACGCATCTATGCCACAGCCGATGATGCCCGTCTGCTTGGCGCTGAGATGTGCGCGCCAGCCGCCGAACATATGGTTCACCTGCTCGCTCTGGCCATTGATCGTGGATTGACTGCCTATGATCTGCTGGCCATGCCATTCTACCATCCGGTCCTGGAAGAGGGGTTGCGTACTGCCTTGCGAGATATTTCCCGGCAATCACAGCAGAGTGCCCCCCCTGACCTCAGCGCGTGCGACAGTTACCAGATCGTGGCCCTGGATTGACATGTGTGCCGGGAGACAATGCCGGGAGACACAATGGGGACATAAGGCCTATTAATGTTCAAAATAGTCCTTATCTCCCCATTGTCATTGCGCTTCCGGCAACAGAGTGCCGCAGTGGCGGCAATGGATTGCGTCGGGGTTGTGGTCGGCTTTAGAGCAGGATTCGCAAGCTCGGCCGTCGTTTCTGGTGCGCAGGGAAGTCGCCAGTTCTGCTGTGTAGATGCCGGTTGGTACGGCAATAATGCCATAGCCGATCAGAATCAGGATGGATGCAGCAAACTTGCCGAACGGGGTTACCGGTGAGATGTCGCCATAGCCTACCGTCGAAACACTGACCAGCGCCCAGTACATGGAAATAGGGATGCTGGTGAATCCGTGTTCAGGCCCTTCAATCACAAATAACAAGGCCCCGAAGACGGTGATAATGGTCAACATTGCCAACAAAAACACCAGGATTTTGCGCCAACTGTTGACCAGGGTGTCGAGCAGTACACTGGTGGCACGTGTGTAACGGCGCAAGTGCAGGACTTCGAATATACGCAGGATGCGCAAAATTCTGAGAACGGCAAGAAAATGAAGACCGGGAAACAACAATGACAGATAGGTCGGTAGCAGGGCCAGCAGGTCCACTACACCATAAAAACTACGTGCGTAGTTGAGCGGCTGACGGATTACCGTAAGCCTTAGCAGATATTCTAATGTGAAGAGTAACGTAAATGCCCATTCTGCCGCTCTGAAGATCTCCCGGTAGCGGAGGTGTAGTAAGGTAACGGAATCGCAGATGACAATGGTAACGCTGACCAGAATGGCCAGGACCAGGGCGATGTCAAAGGCGCGCCCTGCCTTGGTGTCGTAGCCGAAAATGACATTAAAATAGCGCTGACGCCAACCTTCGCGATCATAGGGATGCGGGGAATGAAAACGGCTCACGGTCCTTTTTCCTTACTCGGTTAAAGGTGCTATCCCAGGTTTTCAATAAGGCCAACCTTGATGGCGTCGCAAAAACTCACCAACTGCTGTGTTGCTGCGCTTATTTCGCCGCTTCGACGTACGTAAGTACGCCTCATTGCTCAATAACCACGCGCCTTGCCTTTGGCGCTTTTTACTTATCCATCCCAATTGATACTTTTTGCGAAAGCATCAACCTTGGATCCGACGGGGAAAGGATGTTCTGTTTCCCTGAGTTGGTCGCGACGCGGACGTCCAAAAAGATAGGAATGATTCGGACTGACGATCATGCCTTCCATGGCGCTTCGTCCCAACAGCATGCGGAATTTCATCGTATCGCGGTTGGTAAGGGTCATTTCAATCGGCCAGATATGTTCTCCCAGTTGAACCGGAGTATAAATGACGTAACGCATTTCACGGTGCCCGCCCGAGTCGCAGACTTCACGGTAATCATGCACCGGACAAGAACAATCCATCCATGTTTTAGTGCGTTTTTGTAGTGGTCTTACCCCGAAGTGTACCATCTGTTGACCGTTTTCCACATAGGGTTCGACAAAAAAAGCATGAAGCGCTGAGGTTCTTGCCCCGGTATCAATCTTGGCCTTGATTCTTTCTATTCCCAGTTCGGGAAGAGAGAACCACTCGCGCCATCCAACCTGTATGTTTTTTTCCATATCAGAGTTTGTCCAGTACGAGGGTAGCGAAACTAAGAACCAGAAAAAAGCCACCCATGTCGGTAATCGTGGTAATCAGCGCACCGGTTACCAATGCCGGATCAAGCTTGAGCATTTTAAGAAACAAGGGTGTGAGCCCACCGACAAGCACTGATAACACCGTGTTTATTGCTAGTGCCAGGCCGATGACGATGCCCAGCATTAAACTGTCCTGCCAGATATAGGCGAGGCCACCCAACAAAATACCCAAGCCGATACCGTTGAGAACCCCGACGCTGGATTCTTTGACGATCACCCGGCCAATTTCATGGGGGCGCAACAGGCCAAGGGTCAGTTCACGCATACTGACAGCGGCCGCTTGTTGTCCGGAGTTGCCACTCATATCACTGACAATCGGCAGGAAGACAGCCAAAGCGATCACCGTCGCAATGGTGTCCTGGTACATGGCGATAATACTGGCGGCAATAATATTTAAAAATATATTCAGAGATAGCCACGAGAATCTTCGTCCGGCTCTTATTCCGAGGGGCATGGATCTGAACTCTTCACCACCGATGATACCGGAGAGTCCAAGGAATTGATTAACACTTTTTTTCTGTCTGGCGTCTTCCACCGCTTCGGGCATCACAATACCCACCAGGCGGTTATTCGGATCGACCACCGGTGCGCCAAAGAGATTGTGTTCCTCAAAAAAGTTGCGTAACTCATCCAGGGGTGCGGTCGCGGTGATCTTGTAAGGATTGCGGATCATCAGCTTTGCCAGGGTTGTCGAGCGCTGGGGGAAAAGCAGATCACGCATCCGCAATACTCCTTCAAGCTGTCCGGCGCTATCGGTTATGTAGATGTATTGAACATCGTATTCGGCGTATTCTTCACGGTTGGTTTGCAGATCATCAAGAACATCCTGGACTGTCTGATTACTGCGATAGTCGAGAAACTCCGAGATCATCAGGCCGCCGGCGGTGTCCTCGTCATAGGTGAGAAATTGCCGTGCCTCCTCGGCATCCTCCGGATTCATCTGCCCGATGATGGCGTTGGCGTCATCCGAATCCATTTCTCCAAGAATGTCGACGACGTGGTCACTGTCAAGCTCTTCGAGAATGGCTGCGGCCTGGGATGGCTCCAGGTCTTCCATGATTTCAGCGGCCTGGGTATCGGACAAATCTTCGATGAGTTCCGCTGCATCATCAGGACTGAGCAAAGCCATCAGCTCATTGACAAGGTCATCATCAATTCGTGAAATTGCCAGCGCCGTGTCTGCAGGGTTCGTGCTGTCAAGAAAGGCTCTGATCTGGTCAGCGTCCTTTGCTGTGATTAGCTCTTCGAGATGTTCCCAGGGCTTTTCAGTTTGTTGATTTTCCATGGTTTAAAGCCTTGTCGGCCTGGTGACGGCGATGAAAACATATTGCAAATAGTGACTGCGATTGGGGAGTAGAACCACAAATTGTGCCGATACCTTCACATCTGCAAAGAGATGGCAATGAAGGTACCGGCACAAACATGTTCTGGTTCAAATCGGGATGTAATGATCAGGGAGTGATAATCACATCAATTCTGCGATTCTGGGCTCGCCCCTCAGCCGTAGTGTTAGGGGCCAATGGGCGGCTTGGGCCGTATCCGACAGCAGAAATTTTTTCTGAAGCAATAGCCCGGTTGGCCAGCAGATAGTCTTGAACAGCCTCAGCACGTTGCTGTGACAGATGCCGGTTGAGTTCGTCCGATCCGGTAGAATCAGTGTGACCCTCAATCGTGACATTTGCCCCTTCAAACGTACGTATGGCGTTTTGTACCTTGCTGAGCAGAGGATAGTTTGCCGGCATGATCATCGATTGACCAACAGGAAAACTCATTCCACGCAGACGGATAACCATCTGTTGCCCCTGCTTGTAGCTTTCGGCTTCATCTTTGGAGAACATGGTCTGTACCTGGTTGTAGAGTTCGTTGAACCGCCGCTCGGCAGCCAGGCGTTCCTGTTCGGTTCTTTTGGCCGCTTCGGTCTGCTCAAGCCTTTTTGCCTCTTCACTCAGTCTGAGGTTTAATACTGCGATTTCCTGAGCCTGACTGCTGCTTTGATTCGATAGGAAGTTTCTGTCTTCTACCAGGGCTGTTGCGACACCCAGCACATTGCTTTTTTGGGTGTCGAAGGGTTGGTCACGCATGTCCGGCGCACCAAGGTTGGCGGCGATCCCGGCAATGAGGCCTTCGGTCCAGAGGCTGATATCAATTGGTCTCATCTGCTGAAATTCAGCGCTCTGACGGGTAAGCTGTAGCAGTCGTTTGGCATTAAACAGGATGTTTTCGGCCATCTCCTGCATCTCTTTGGTTGCGTAGGGATTGGCGGCTATATAATTTTCTACTCGCCGCAGTTCTTGACGGGTTTCGGCAAGCAGCTCGGGCGCTATTTTTCCTGCATTTTCGGTTTCTGCCTGAGCTAATACTTTACGCACATCGCCGATGGTGTTTTCCTTGATGGCACGGATTTCTATAGCACGGAAGTTGTTCGCAACTTTTTGCTGGTTGCGTTGTGCATAGCCGACATTGTTATTTTCTATCGCCCGGGTCAGATCAAGAAAATCACTTTCCAATGCTCTATAGTCTTGTTCAAAAGCTGTGGCTCCGGCGGTGCGGGCAAGATCGCGGTTTTTGATTGCCTCAGGCAGAGCGGTACGCGCCAGCTTAGATATTTCCTGCGCTTTTTTAAGCTCAGCGTATCCCTGGGCCAGACGGTTGCTGATCTGTCCGATTTCCCCTTTGGCAGCAATAAGTCTTGCTGCCTCTTGGTGCGAAGCTTCAGCTCTTGAAAACCAAGTTGGCGAAAGGACGTTAACCTGTTGCTGGCGGGCGCGGGTAATGTCGGCTTCAAGCTTGCCCGCTTCCTCGGTTGGATTCGTCGGTACAGCGATCGGCTCAACCTTGAGTTTTGGTCCGCCACAAGCGGCAATGAGCAAAGTGATGGTTAGTAGAACAATGAGCCAATAGTAGTTTTTCGTTTTCATTTTATCTCCTTGGATATCGTCCCGAAGGTATTCAGGGACGGGCTGTTGCGACCTGTACTGTTGTGCTCCCCAGAGGTCAGCTGGTTGACTCTCCAGCAGCGGGTTCCTGCTGAGATACACCGTCGCTATAGCGGCGGTAGTGGGTGAAGGTTTTGTGGCTGATCACCACACAAAAAGACTCCATATCGATCAGACTGTAGCCCAGTTGATACATTTCTTTATAGATCTGGGCCATATCCTCCTGAAAAATTCGTCTGTAACCGGCAATCTGGCGTAGATGTTTCATCGAGATGCGATAGCGTCCGTTGGGTTTCCCCCCGAAGGGGTTCTGGTAGATGTCGACCAGGTGCTTTGCAATCTGTTTGTAGTCCACTATAATCTCTCCTCTAATCTAAAAAAATTTATACATAAGCAAAAAAAGTTTGTCAATAGCCAAAAATTATCATAGTAATACTGATGGCGTTGCAAAAACTCACCAACTGCTGCGTTGTTGTGACTATTTCACTGCTTCGACGTACGTAAGTACGCTTCATTGCTCAATAATCGCGCGCCTTGTATTTGGCGGTTTTTGCTTAGCCATCTCAATTGACACTTTTTGCGAAAGCATCAATACTAGCAACCTGAAAATTAAAAAAGGAGAATGTAATGAAAGTTGCAGTCTTATCGCGCAATCCAAAACTGTATTCGACGCGTCGTCTGGTTGAGGCTGGAGAAGAGCGTGGCCATGAAGTACAGGTTATCGATCCGTTACGTTGCTATATGACAATTGCCAGTCAGCGTCCGACAATTCACTATAAAGGTGAGGAATTGCGGGGGTTTGATGCGGTCATTCCGAGGATTGGGGCGTCGGTAACTTTTTATGGTACGGCGGTTGTGCGCCAGTTTGAAATGATGAATGTCTTCAACATTAATGAGTCGGTTGCGATTACCCGTTCGCGTGACAAATTGCGCAGTATGCAGTTGTTTGCACGCAAGGGAATCGGCTTGCCGGTAACCGGTTTTGCCCATTCGACACTCTATACAAAAGATCTGATCAATCTTGTTGGTGGCGCCCCCCTGGTAGTCAAGTTACTGGAGGGTACCCAGGGGATCGGGGTTGTCCTGGCCGAAACAGACAAGGCAGCAGAGAGTGTCATTGAGGCTTTCCGTGGTCTGAAAGCAAATATTCTGGTTCAGGAATTTATCAAAGAGGCTCAAGGAGCTGACATTCGCTGTTTTGTCATTGGTGACAAGGTTGTCGCGGCCATGAAACGCCAGGGCAAGGACGGAGAATTCCGTTCCAATCTGCATCGCGGCGGAACCTCCAGTGTGACCCGCTTGACTCCGGAAGAGCGTATGACCGCTATTCGGGCCGCACGGATCATGGGGTTGAATGTTGCCGGGGTTGACCTGCTGCGCTCCAATCATGGACCAGTGGTTATGGAAGTGAATTCTTCTCCCGGACTGGAAGGGATAGAAAAAGCAACCGGTAAGGACGTTGCTGCCCTGATTTATTATTTTATCGAAAAACAGGCGAAACCGGGTCGCACCCGCACCAAAGGCCAGGGATGAACGTCGTTAATTTTGAGTTGGGCGGAGAAACAATCAAACCGGGTACTCGCAAAACTGTCGAGCTGCCGGTAGCACGCCTGTATACCAACAGTGAAATGACGTTGCCGGTTCAGGTTGTTCATGGCCGCCGCGCAGGGCCGGTTCTTTTTGTCAGCGCAGCTGTGCATGGTGATGAAGTCAATGGCGTTGAAATAATCCGTCAGCTATTAAAGAACAGAGCGCTTAACAACCTGCGTGGAACCCTGATTGCCGTTCCGGTGGTCAACCCTTTCGGTTTTATCCAGCGTGCCCGTTATCTGCCGGACCGGCGGGATCTGAACCGGTCATTTCCGGGGACGGCAAAGGGGTCTCTGGCGGGACGCCTGGCCCATGTTTTTATGACAGAGATCGCTGAGAAATGTGATTTTGGCATCGATCTCCATACTGGATCCAACTTCCGCAGTAATATGCCGCAAATCAGGGCGAGCCTGGAAGATCAGAAAACAGTTGATCTGGCAATGGCTTTTGGCGCACCAGTGGTTGTGCCATCCGAGATGCGCGAAGGTTCCTTGCGTGAAACGGTCGCCTCTCTGGGCAAACCGGTTCTGGTTTACGAAGGTGGTGAGGCTCTATATTTTAATGATGCCGCCATTCGCACCGGTATCAGGGGGATCATCAAAGTGATGCGCCACGTCGGAATGCTCGCCACTGCTCGTAGCGGAAAAATGCGTGAGTCGATCATTACTGATCGAACCAGCTGGCTGCGGGCCAATATGAGCGGCATCTTCACCCGGCGGATGAAGCTGGGGGGATTTGTCAGAAAAGGTGATCTGCTGGGTGTGCTGAGTGATCCCCTTGGCGATGAAGAGGAGAAAGTGACAGCCCCCTTCGCCGGAATTATCATCGGCCAGCTTGCTATCCCTCTGGTTCATGAGGGAGATGCACTGATTCATCTGGCCAGAGTGCCAGATTCCAGTGAGGCCGAAGAAGCGATGGATCATTTTGCTTCTACTCTGACCGATGAGGATTTCGGGATGGAGCGCTAAGGCAGATTGGCGCCCCATTTTGTGGCAGCCTTTCTGAATGTTGTGGACAGGCGCCCGGGTATCTGCTAGGGTGTGCAAACCTTGACGCCTTCGGTCGGCGTCATTTTCGTGTCCATCGGTTAGTTTTTTGCGTATCACCCTCGCATATCTCCCCCTTAGACCATCAATTTAGAGATTCCTGCCTTAAGACCGTTCCTTACGCCATAGCGCTTAGGGATGGGCCGGTTCCATTTTTTGGAGAACAATATTTATGTCGTTTGAACAACTCGGTCTGCGGGCCGAACTCCTCCGTGCTGTATCTGAAGCAGGTTACAGCCAGCCTTCCCCAATTCAGGCCAAGGCTATTCCGATCGTGTTGCAAGGCGGCGATCTGCTTGCCGGCGCCCAGACCGGAACCGGTAAAACCGCTGGTTTTGCCCTGCCAATGTTGCAGCGTTTGAGTGAAAAAGCACCTCAGCAAAGTGGTGCGATTCGTGCCCTGATTCTGACCCCGACCCGCGAGTTGGCAGCCCAGGTTGAGGCGAGCTTCCGTTTGTATGGTAAATATCTGCCGTTACGCTCGACGGTAATTTTCGGTGGCGTTAATATCCGCCCGCAGATCAGTGCCTTGCGTAAAGGGGTTGATATTGTCGTGGCCACTCCCGGACGCCTGCTTGACCATGTCGGTCAGAAGACCATCGATCTGTCAAAGGTTGAAATGCTGGTACTGGATGAAGCCGATCGTATGCTCGATATGGGCTTTATTCATGATATCCGTAAAATCCTCGCGCTGCTGCCGCGTAATCGTCAGAGCCTGCTTTTTTCAGCAACTTTTTCCAATGATATTAAGCGTCTGGCTGATAATCTATTGAAAACACCGGAGGTGATTGAAGTGGCGCGGAGGAACACCGCTGCTGAGCAGGTCGATCAGGTGATGTACCGGATCGATAAAGGACTCAAGCGTGCGTTGCTCTCCCATCTGATTTCCGGTAGTAACTGGCAACAGGTGCTGGTCTTTACCCGTACCAAACATGGTGCCAATCGCCTTGCCAGCCAGTTGGACAAGGATGGCATCACGACGACAGCGATCCACGGTAACAAGAGCCAGGGTGCCAGAACCAAAGCGCTGGCTGATTTTAAACAGGGCAGGGTGCGGGTGCTGGTCGCAACCGACATCGCTGCGCGTGGTCTTGATATCGAGCAACTGCCCTTTGTCGTGAACTATGAGATGCCCCATGTTCCTGAGGATTATGTCCACCGGATTGGTCGCACCGGGCGGGCCGGCAATACCGGCAACGCTATTTCTTTTGTCTGCAGTGAAGAGCGCAAGCAGCTGCACGATATTGAAACCCTGTTGCAACGTCGGATTCCATTGCAGGAGCAGGAAGCTGGACTGAAGCTGGTTTCTTCTGCCGTTGATTCGCCGGCGCGGCGTCCCATGCGCGGCGGTGGGGCTGCGCCGGCAAATCGCCAGCCGGCCAAGACTCAACGCCGAAGTTCCCGTCCAGCGGGTAAAACCTACAACCCCCAGGCTGGTGCAGCAAAGGCACGTACTGGTCGTGCCTCGCGATAACACATAGCAATACCTGTAACGCGATACTGACCCCCGAAGGCTGATGAGACAGCTTCCGGGGGTTTTTTTTTGTTGGCTGACGAGGATCCAGAAGTTACATCAATATGATCTATCTGGATCAACACTTGAAAAGCAAGATCATATTTGTTATAGTGCGTGATCGTTTATTTAAAAAAATAGTTTTGCACACATCTTCGTGCAAGAAAGTTTTTAATAACACAATGTTTATTCTCTGTTTTTATGCGCCTGTCTCTCTTTGTCGAACCGTTCTTCCTGGCGGCGTAACAGCACTACTTGCTGCGCGCTGACTGTATCTGAATAAAAAATTTTTCTAGTTTTTCATGAACTTACTTAGGGTTTAGCCGTATTGTTCTGCTCATTGGCTGGGCACTGACACGAAATCCTTAAAAAAGGAGCATAGAGGCTTTTATTATGAGTATTTATTCGAGCAATCAACAAAAAATTGCCGCAGATTTGAGTGAAAATAAGGTTCATCAATCCAAGTGGACCGACTGGCACTGGCAGTTGCGCAATTCCATCAAGCGCGTCGACACCTTTGAGAATCTTCTCGGGATCACACTTAACGATGTGGAGCGGCGCAAAATTGAATTGACCATGCGCAAGTTCCCCTTGTCGATCACCCCTTATTATCTGTCTTTGATTGATGCCGAAGATTTTCGCAACGATCCGATTTTTCGCCAGGCTTTTCCGGACCCGAAAGAGCTTGAGATCGACAAGTGCGATATGAACGATCCGCTGGCAGAAGATCGTGACAGTCCGGCGCCGGGAATCACTCATCGCTATCCCGATCGGGTGCTGTTCCACATCAGCAATGTCTGTTCCATGTACTGTCGCCATTGCACGCGTAAGCGCAAGGTTGGCGATACCGATTCAATCCCTGATCGCGATCAGATTCGCGCCGGTCTTGATTATATCCGCGGGGCGACCGAGGTTCGCGATGTGCTGCTTTCCGGCGGTGATCCGCTGATGCTGTCTGATCAGTATCTTGACTGGATCTTAACCGAGTTGCGGCAGATCGAACATGTTCAAGTGATCCGTATCGGTTCCCGCATGCCGGTGGTGCTGCCCTATCGGATTACTGACGATCTGGTCGACATGCTCAAAAAACACCAACCTGTGTGGCTCAATACCCACTTTAATCACCCGCGGGAGATTACCAGTTCCTCCAAGCAGGCGATAAGAAAGCTGGCTGATGCCGGGATCCCCTTGGGGAACCAGACGGTGTTGCTGGCTGGAGTGAATGACTGTGTGCGGATCGTCAAATCGCTGGTGCATAAGCTGGTGGAGAATCGGGTGCGTCCTTATTATCTTTATCAGTGCGATCTGTCTGAGGGTTTGTCCCATTTCCGTACACCCGTGGGAAAAGGGATTGAAATTATGGAAGGGCTGATTGGTCATACCAGTGGTTTTTCGGTGCCGACCTATGTGATTGATGCACCTGGCGGCGGCGGTAAGATTCCCATGACGCCTAACTATCTAATCTCTTTATCAACAAATAAGGTGGTGTTGCGCAACTACGAAGGGGTGATCACCACTTATGCCGAGCCGGAAAGCTACAAAACCAAATTTTGTGATCGCAAGTGTGCAACCTGTGATCTGCAACTGAAACTGGAAGGAGCCGACGATAACAATAATGCCACCGGGATTGAACGGCTGTTGTGTGATTATGATGAAACTATCAGCTTGACTCCGGCCGGCAACGAACGCATGGAGAGACGTGATGTCAGTTGACCGGATTGAAAACTTTGGATCATGCGTGCTGCAGCATGGCCCTGAAAATGACCGGGTTTATCTGATGAAGTTGGAGCATGATGATGTGCCGGGGGTGCTCGAATATATCGACGAACTGGTCGATCAGCACGACTACTCCAAGGTTTTCGCCAAGATTCCTGCGACCAGCAAAGCCCCCTTTTTAAAGGCAGGCTACAGTGTTGAGGCACAGGTTCCCAAGTTTTATCAGGGCGAAGTTGACGGCTTGTTCCTGGCCAATTATCCTCATTCAGAGCGCCGGAATGATCCGGATGCCGGGGTTGTAGCGCAGGTTCTGGATGCTGCTCGGGCCAAGGCCGGTTCCCCAGATTCTACCAGTTTGCAGGGCACCGGAGGAAACCAGTGCCGGCTGGCGCAGGTCGATGATTGCTCCGCGATGGCGGATCTTTACCAACGGGTTTTTTCCAGCTATCCGTTTCCGATCCATGACCCCGACTATCTGGCGGAAACAATGGCTGACAATGTGACCTACGCCGGTATCTGGAAGGAAGATGAGCTGATTGCCCTGGCCTCTGCCGAGGTCGACAAGGTCGGTTCTCACGCTGAAATGACCGATTTTGCCACTGATCCCGCCTGCCGTGGCCAAGGACTCGCGCATCTGCTGCTGGCTGAACTGGAAACCTTGATGGCACAGGCAAAGATTCAGACTTGTTACACCATTGCTCGCGCCACCTCATTCGGTATGAATATCACCTTTGCCAAAAGCGGCTATCAATACGGCGGCACCCTGGTGCAGAATACCCAGATTTCCGGTGGACTGGAGAGCATGAACGTCTGGTACAAGCCGGTCGCATAAGAGCTAGTCGTCTAATCAGGACGTTCTACTCTGCATCAGTTTGTTCCAGGTGTTGCGTTCAAGGAACGACCCGGCGACATTTTCTTCCATGATTTGAAACATTGACCAAGGCAATGACATGCTCATGACATTGTCGCCGAAGTGGTTGCGCAGATAGAGTCGCGCTGACAGATCCATCAATCCGGCCACTGCTTTGGGGCGATCTTTTTCCTCTTCATCGTAAGCATAGAGGCCGATCGCCTGACAGCCGGCGGCAAACGGAAAGATGACATTGTCGTTGCCGTCAAAGCTGTAGTTGGCCAATACGCCGAGGGCGGAAAACTGGTCAGGATTGCAGAAAAAAACCACAACAATCGGCTCTTCCTGCTGCGGATCAATCTCACTCAAAGGCTTGAATACGACGTATTGGGTGGGGATATCGCGCAGTGGCAGATCATCGATAAAATCTCGCACCGCCTCCGGATTTTTCAGATAACGCTCACCCTGCAGATACTCTTCGATAAAATCTTCGGCGGCAAAGGCTTTTAACGCTCCTGCTACCGCTTCCCCCTCGGGGTGGCCGGCGTTGCCGGAAGAAAGAAAACGGCAGAAGCCTTCTGTTCCGCCCGGGAAATTGCGATACTGATCACCGAAGCCAAGGCCGGTGCCACCGCCGAAGCAGCCAAAGGCATCGCGACTGCAGGCGGCAACCTTGCCTTTAGCCGCCGCTGCCGTCAGCCACAGGGAGCAAGCCCAGGATTTGTCCTTGAACATCTGTGCCCCTTCGGGTTTTTCATCACTCCAGAGAATAGCAACCGGCTGGTGGGGCAGGTTGATCGCTGCGGCAATTTGACTGTTCATGATAAGCTCCTGATAGCAAAGAGATGACAAAGAATCATTCAATAAAGTTGGCATTATATTGATGTTAAGCGTGTCTGTCGAGTATGTTACCGGAACCCGTGCCGATGTATCAATGTCCAGTGATGAACAGGAGAGTTGCTACCGATGAGTTTTGATGAAAAAGCTACGCGCTGGGATGCTGATCCGAAAAAGATAGAACGTGCTGAGGCGGTAGCTGCCGCTATTTGTGAGCAGGTGCCATTGACACCCACAACCCGAACGCTGGAATACGGTTGTGGAACCGGACTTCTGGGTTTTGCCCTGCAGCCGGCAGTTGGCGAGCTGGTGCTGGCAGACAGTTCGCCCGGGATGCTCAGTGTTGTTGAACAAAAGATTGCTGCGGGTAGTTTTGGCAAAGTGAGTACGCTACAACTGGATTTGTGTAAAGATCCCTTGCCGGATGAAGGCTTCGATCTGATCTGCTCCTTAATGACCCTGCATCATGTAGACGATTATCAGGGGTTGTTGTCCAGTTTTTGGGAGTTACTTAATCCCGGAGGGTATCTGTGTATTGCTGACCTCGATGCCGAAGATGGCAGTTTTCATGGCAGTGATTTTAACGGGCATCAGGGGTTCGACCGTCAGGCACTGGCGGTGGTACTGAGGCGGATCGGCTTTGTGGATGTCAACTTTACTACCGTCTTCGAGGTGGTGCGCGGTGAAGAAGAAGCGCTTAAGCATTATCCGGTGTTTCTGATGGTTTGTCAGAGGCCGTAACGGCCCGCTGTTCCTGCAATGAAATCATAAAAAAGGGCGCCTCATGATGAAGCGCCCTTTTTTATAGTGTAACGTTTTTGACCTGCTGATCAGCCGCCGCCGTAGGAATGCAGCCCGGACAGTACCAGGTTGACCCCCAGATAGCAGAATAGGGTGGCACCAAAGCCGATCATTGATAGCCAGGCTGCTTTACGGCCGGCCCAGCCACGGGTAAAGCGGGCGTGGAGGAAGGCGGCGTAGATAAACCAGACAATCAGGCTCCAGGTTTCCTTCGGATCCCAGCTCCAGTAGGTTCCCCAGGCGTAGTAAGCCCAGGCCGCACCGGTAATGATGCCGAGGGTCAGCATCGGAAAACCGATCATAATGGCTTTGTAGTTGAGATCATCCAGCACCCTGGTTGGTGGGAACATACCGAGAATGCCGCCCATGGGTTCAGGGCCCTGGTGTTTCTCCTCTTTGCCGATTTTCAGCAGATACATGATCGAAACGCCAAAAGCGATGGCAAATCCGGCATAACCGATGAAACAGGTGATGACGTGGTAGGTCAGCCAGTTGCTCTGCAGCGCCGGAACCAGCGGATCAATCGATTTGTTCAGGCTCATCTGCCCCCAGAGCATGGCAAACAGGGCAATGGGGAGAACAAAGGCACCGACAGCGCGGTATTTTTGAAAATACTTCCACTCCATGAACAGATAAACGCCGACGATCGACCAAGCGAAAAAGACCACTGATTCATAGAGGTTGGTCAAGGGCGCGCGGCCATGTTCACTGCCGAGGATCGCATAGGATTCATACCAGCGCATCCCCAGAGCCCCGGTTTGAATGATAAGGCCGGCCAGCGCCGCCAGAGTGGCAGCCGTAGCTACCTTGTTGCTTTTGGTGGCAATAAAAGCGATATAGAGAACCATCGAGGCAAAATAAGCGATGGTGGTTAAATTAAAGAGCTGTCCACTATCCATGGGTTATCCCTCCTTTGTCGGGGAATTGTTGGTAACGGCATGTTCCACTTTTTGCATCAGATCATCAAAGGCCAGGGCAAACCCGGGTTGATTGCGATGGGCGTTGCCGGCTAGCTGAACTTTGGTGATTTTGCCATCCTGCTCAATACAGGCCCAGATCCGCTTGTGGGACATGAAGAAGGCGACAAAGGGACCAATAATCATCATGATACAGCCGGCCCAGACAACATTAACACCGGGATCTCTGGCGACCTGCAGACCAGTAAAGTAGGTTTGACTGAAACCGAGCATGGCGAAGCTGAAGCGATCACCGCGGCGTTCATCGAATTCAGGGAAATTCTCCCAGATGACAACCGGGTTACCACGGGTACCATCCGGGCTGATCATGTTCATGCGCATTGCCGGCCCGAAACTGCGGTCGTTGTCGGTGAAATCAGTGACAATAACACTGAAGCCGTCGGCCAGTTGCACCCGACTGCCTAACGGCGTGCTGAACTCCTGACTTTCACCACTCTGGGTGTCGGTGACTTTAAAGCTGATGGTGGGGTCACCGGCCTGGCCGTAACTTGACTGGTAGAAGATGATACCGTCAAAAAATAACGGGTCGTTAACGACAATTCTTTTTTCATAAACTTCCGCACCATCTTTAAGAATGACCAGGTCACTGGCATATTCCATGGGTCGTGAGGTGTTGGGGTAGAATTTGACGTCAAAATTGTCGCAGCGTACCTCAAAACCCAGATCGATACGCTGGCTGCCATCCCGCGTCATCACATGTGAAACCGAGTCCCCTTCCGGGATATTGACGTAGGCTTTAAAGCCAAAAACATTGCCGATGATGGCACCAACCAGAACGACGATAATGGAAATGTGGGTCATGTACGCACCCAGACGGGAGAAGATCCCTTTTTGGGCAAATAGATAAATCTTGCCATCAGCATCAGTGCGCACAGTTTTTGCGAAGTTTTTATCCAGAGTCCCTTTGACTTTGTCAAGGATGGCTTCCGGTGAATCTTTACTGCTTAACTCCAGCTTGTTGCTGGAATTTTTCAGCAATCCCGGGGAAGCAACGCGGGCGGGATCTTTGAAAAACTTCCAGGTACGGGGAAAGTGTTTGATCGAACAGCAGATCAGGTTGACGCAGAACAGTGCCAGCAGGCCAATAAACCAGGTGGAACCGTACATCTCCGTGAATTGGAGTTTGGTGAAGAGTTCGTAGTTGGACTGGCCATAAAGACGAATATATTCTGCTGCTGATGAGTTCTGGGGGATAATCGTGCCAATAATCGAGGTGATCGCTAGCAATAACAGCAGAATAATGGTCAGCTTCAGAGAGCAGAAAAAGTCCCATATGCGATCAGTGAAGTCTTGTTTTTTTTCTGTTTCAGTCAAGGTAAATATCTCCCGTTGCGGAATGTCGGGTAAATCAGACAAAATAAGTCATAATAATCGACAGATAGCGTCGTTTATCGGGGCTCAGTGCAGGAGAGTCTTAATGGAGCAGGACGGTTGTGCGTAAAAATGCCAGGGCGTGGCGAGGTGCAATCGAGGTGACTGGTACTTGTCGTGCGTTCTGGCAGCAGAGAGTCGGCGGGACAAAGGCGTTGACTGTTTTTAACTGCGGAAGTTGCTGGCGTGATTCAAGAATCAGCGGGAGCAGATTCTTGATCTGATTGGCATATTCGGGGCTGCCGAAGTTTTGTAATGGAGAGTGAGAGCGATGGCAGGCGGTGCTGTCGCAGCAGGTATCAGCGCTAGTGTTGTTGATAAAAAAGTGACAGGCATTGACCTGAATATGGACTGTAGAGTGTTCTGTGCCCGGCGCAGAGGAACATCCCATTACTGATTGCAGGCCAATCAGTAACAATAAAAACAGGGTTAGGAGCAGGGCGCGCAGGATTCTTTTCATTAGGTAAACAAGCCACCTTGATGTAGTGCGACAAATTGCACAGTCTTTTATTCAGCGAGCCAGACCATCTCCGGCACTTTTGCTGTTTTTTTGTGTGGGCGCAATACTATAGCCTGTGCTGTGGTAACAAGGCAAGAAAATTAGCCCTGACCTGTGTTCTCACCATCAGTTGCTCCGACAAGCCGACTCATCTTATCATCACAAAATAGTGCTTCTGAGTAACTTCAATCCAGACCGGCATTAATCAAGTAAGCCGTTGTCGGAGTTGCCTTCAGGCACGATCGCGGCTAAAGCTGCTACTACATGGGGTGTCGAAATCAAGTTATTTCATGAAAATTCACCCAAAGGCGCGTGAGTCGCTATAATCGGACTTCCTTCAGTTTTTTTAACAGCTCTTTCTGCTCAGTGGTAAGGCTTTTGGGAACAGCCACGTCGATAATGGCATACAGATCGCCGGCTTCCTGTTTACTTGAGGCCGCCACTCCGAAACCGCTCAGGCGGATTTTTTGGCCTGGTTGCATGCCGGCCGGTACCTTAACCCGCTTCGGAGTTTCGAGGGTCGGCACCTCAATGGTCGTGCCAAGGCAGATGCCGCTGAAGGGAATTTCCGCCCTGACCAGCAAATCGTTGCCTTCGCGGCTGAAAACCGGGTCGGGCTCGATATCGATTTGTAAAAACAGATGTCCTGCCGCTCCGCCGGCTGGATTGATCCCTCCCTTGCCGGCGATACGGAGCTTTGCTCCTTGTTCTATGCCCGGAGGGATCTTGACCTTGATCTGCTCAACCTTGCCGTCGCTGCGATAATCGATACGTCGTTCACCACCCTGAACCGCCAGCCGAAAAGGGATACTGATCTGCATCGAATAGTCCTGTCCGCGTTGCGGTGCCCGGCGCGTGTGGGGGCGCCCCCCAAAAAGCTGACTGAACAGATCCTCGCCGCCGAAGTTGCCGAAGATATCTCCCATGTTGACATTGCGGAAGATGTCTTCCTGGGAGAAACGCTGGTGAAAACCAGCATCACCAAACTGGTCATATTGACGTTTTTTCTCCGGGTCGGAGAGCACGGCATAAGCTTCTGTTAGTTGCTTGAATTGTTCTTCGGCGTGCGTGTCGCCGGGATTTTTGTCCGGGTGATACTTCTGCGCAAGCTTGCGATAAGCTTTTTTTATCGTAGCAGTATCGGCATCGCGTTCGATACCGAGTACCGAGTAGTAGTCTTTGGCCATATAACTTAAGCTCCTGTTTGTTGCGAGTTGACGATAAGGGTCATACTAAGATCACTTTTTAAACAGGTCAAGCACCTTGGTTGCGGTTGCAGATGGAGGTTGCTTGACCTGTCTGTGGTGAACGGCTAGGATATGGAAAGCTTTCATTAATCCAAACTTTTACAGGGGTCGTCATGACACGAATCGCAATTATAGGAGCAGGAATTTCCGGTTTAGCTGCAGCCAGTGCTATTGAAGACTTTGGCCATCGATCGGGACTTGATTTGACTACCCTGATCATCGAAAAACAGGAGCGTCTCGGCGGCAAGATCTGGTCGATCAAAGAAGAAGGATATCTGTGTGAATGGGGACCTAATGGTTTTCTCGACAGCAAACCGATGACCCTCGATTTATGTCGCCACCTGCAGATTGAGGAGCGCTTGTTACGTTCTGATGATAACGCCCGCAAGCGTTATATCTACGCGGATAAAACGCTCCATCGCCTGCCCGAGAATGGTCCTTCCTTTTTATCTTCCAAGCTGATCTCCTGGCCGGGCAAATTGCGTCTGGCTGGTGAGCTTCTGGTGCCCAAACGTACTGATCCCAGCGATGAAACCCTTGCCGAGTTTGGTCGCCGGCGGTTGGGCAAGGAAGCTCTGGATAAGCTGATTTCACCGATGGTTTCCGGTATTTTTGCCGGTGATCCGGAAACCATGAGCCTGAAAAGTTGTTTCCCGCGGATTTATGAATTGGAACAGGAATATGGTGGTCTGCTCAAGGCGATGGTGCGCTTGGCGCGCAAAAAACGCACCGAGCTCAAGGCCGGCAAGGCGGTTGCCAGTGCTGCCGGACCGGGTGGGGTGTTGACTTCTTTTGTTGGTGGGATTCAGGAGTTGACCGATGCCACATCCTCTTCCTTACAGGGGGAACTGATGAGCGGTGAGGAAGTGGTGCGGATCGAGAAAAAGTCAGGTGGATTTTTGTTGCATCTGGCTGCGGGCCAACAGCTTGACGTTGATATGGTGATTACCGCTTCTCCTTCATACGCGGTAGCGGCAATGATCGACGAAATGAATCCACAAGTGGCAACGCTGCTGCGTGAAATCCCTTACGCGCCGATGAACGTGATCTGTTTTGGTTATGAGCGTGAACGGATCGCACGCAATCTGGATGGTTTTGGTTATCTGATTCCCCGTGCCGAAGGGTGTCATACCTTAGGCACCCTCTGGGACTCAAGCATCTTTCCCAATCGTGCCCCGGAAGGAAAAGTGCTGTTACGCTCGATGATGGGCGGAGCAACCAATACCGCAGCGATTGATCTTGCCGATGAAGAGGTCATTGACCGCACCCGCACTGATTTGCGTCAGATCATGGGGATTACTGAACTGCCCGATTTTGTCCGGGTGTTCCGTCATCCGCGCGCTATTCCTCAATACACCCGTGGCCACGGCGCCAGATTACAGGCTGTGGACGCTGCATTGGCGACAACACCGGGGCTGCTGCTGACCGGAAATGCCTTTTACGGGGTGGGCTTGAATGATTGTGTCAACGCCGCCAATCGGGTGGCCGAGCGGGTGGTTAAGGAGTTACAGAAACGCGGCAGCTGACCGTGGTATAAAACAAAAACATCAAACGTTGGAATCATCTTCAGGTTCTTTAACACTCGCTGCCAGTGGGGAGTGGCTTAAAAAGCGCAGCCCACCGTCTTTGGTGTTTTCAACGATGGACATGGGACCAGAACGCTCCATCTTGATTTCTTCGCTGGTTTCGCCAAGATGAAGGACTGATCCTTCCATCAGTTTTGTCAGAATATTGATCTTGGCGCGGGCGGTCGGATGTTCTCCGGCGCTGAAGTTGATCAGCTCTTCATTGAGTTCTTCTCGCTCTTCTTCGAGATTCACATGGCGTTGGGTGAGGATGCCGATGCGCAATTCAATCGCTTCACGCAGGGCCGGGCGGTTCTCCGGCAACGGTTTTTTGTTCAGTGATTTGAGTGCTTCACTGATACGCTTAACTTGTTCAGCGACACTTTTGACCCGCGTACGGAGGTATTTGAGGCGATCATTTTCGGGAAAGTAGACCCCGGAAGTCAGTTGGGTTTTGATGCCGGAACGTGCCCCTACCGCCTTGGCCTCAATCCCCTCCAGGGCAATGGCCTCGCCACCGGAGATTTGCCCTGATTCAATGTGGATGCTGCCGGTGGCTTTGAGTACCGAGTTGCGCACCTCGTGGGCAATCTGGATGTTGTTCCAGCATTCGACCGTGACCTGGTTGAGGTAGTTGGCCTGCAGCGCCCCTTTGCAGACGATTTTACCCGTTCCTTTGCCGGTCATGGTGCCGATGGTTACAGGTCCATCGCACTGAATTTTGCAGGCACCGACAGCGCCGGAAACCTTGATTCCCTTGGTGGCGGTAATGTTAAAATCATCGAGCACATCTCCTTTGATGTCGACAAAGCCATTAAAGGTGATGTGGCCGACACTCAAGTCGACGTTACCATCGACAATAAATTCTTCGGCAATCGAGACGATATTGTTGTCAAAGACAGCTCGTCCGCTGCGGGTAGCAAAGGCCTGTTTACCGTCTTCGCTTAAACGCACGCCGGCCCCGGCGATAACGTTGGCGGATTTGCCGGAGAGCGGGGGGATCAGATCACCGGTAATGGTTTTGCCCGGCTCTCCAGGGGTTGGCGGATAGATATTGCCGATATGCTCATCAATATCAACATTGGAGAAGTTCTGGACATCTTTAAAGTTGACCCGGCCGGATTCGTCCTCTTCCCACTCTGACACATCCTTGCCGGTAGACACCAGCAGTTCAAACCAGCCATCTTCCCCCAGCTCCGGTTCTGTGCCGCGGGCGAGGATGATGTCCTGGGGGTTGTTGCCCTGGGCAGCTTCGGTACAAAAAATCGCAACCTGTTCAAGGTCGACGGTGCTGGTAATATTGTTGCGGCGCAGAATCGAAATGATATCCGCTGGAGAGGGGCTTTTTTCGAGCTGATGGACGGTAATGCCAGCCCGACACTCAATCTCGCTGTCACAAGTTTGCAGTTGCAGGCTGTAGTCGTCGGTGACATATTCGGCAAGCGCCTTGCACCCGCCTTGAATCCTGCTTTTTTTGTCACTTTGCGCCATGATCCTCACGTCTGACACGATAAAAAATGTGGAATACACTTCAACGTTATCATACCTATCGGCTAACAGGTCAATTTAATTGAGCTACTTTTTTAACCGCAAGAAAAAAATTGGTTGGCCGGAACATAAAGCTAAGTGTTGACGCGCCCGGCGTCAGCTGGGTATTCTCGCCGGAACTAAGCTAATACCAGCGATCCTTGGAGTGGGTAGAATGACAAATCTCAAAGAGGACTTTGAGCGCGATCTGGCTCAGATTAACTGGCGCGAGTTGCGCATTCATCTGCGCCGTGATGCGGTGGTCACCGTTGCTTGTGATCTGAACCTGGTAGCAGTGGCAGTTGCCGTTGCGGCGGATGATACACAGCAGGTTCAGAAATGGATTGGCGGCGGCCAACTGGCCAAGCCGACAGCCGCAGAGCTTGCAGAATGGGAAACATCCCTTGATAAAGCTTTTTTGATGCTGATTGTTCAACCCTATGTTCTGATTCAGGCGGTGTGAAGGTGCTTGCTGATTTTGTTGCCGGCCTGCGCACTTATCGGGCTGCTGCGGTGTTTAATCCCTGGGGTGAGAGGGATACCTACCACGATGCAGATGATCTGGGGGCGGTTATCCGTTGTCAACAGCTGACCCACTACCTGTATGATCGTATCGGGCAGGCCGACACCCTGTTGTGTGCCGAAGCTATCGGCTATCAGGGGGGGCATTTCAGCGGTATCCCGATGACGTCGGAGCGCTTGTTGTTGGGCGGCCTGACCCACAAAGGGCTGGTGCCGGATATGGTATTCAGGGGGCTCACACCCCGTCGAACCAGCTTGCCCGGGATGCGTTCTGCGGGTTTTACCGAACCGACCGCGACCATTGTCTGGGGTTTTTTCGCGCAGCAGGGAATAGATCCCTATCGGGTGGTTTTATGGAACGCCTTTCCCTGGCATCCCTATCACCCGGACAAAGGGTTGCTCAGTAACCGCACCCCGGATGCGCGGGAGCTTAACGATGGGCATCGGGTTTTATTGCAATTGCTGGAGCTTGGAAATTTCAGTCAAGTTGTTGCGGTTGGTGAAAAGTCCGCGTTGCAACTGGGGCAACTGGGGATCACCGCGACCAAGGTACGCCATCCCGCCAATGGCGGCGCCGGGCAATTCAGAGAGCAGTTGCGCCAGGCATTAGGCTGATGCTGCTTCTTTTTAATTCAGCGTGGGCTTTTAATTCTCTGCAGCATGCTCCGTTGTATATCTGGGTATCCAGGAGGCAGAATCGAGAATCCAGAAGACAACCTACTGAATCAAAAAACTATATTCTGAATTCTGACTTCTCCCTGCTACTTGCGGCAGGGTAGTTTGTTCTGTGGTCGATCATTCAAGGAGCTGACCCATGTCCATTGCCATCATTGAACAGCAGATCGGGCGCTTTCTGGCCAACGAAGCACCGGAGGTTCTTGCTATCAAAGGAGGCTGGGGGGTGGGTAAAACCTACGCCTGGAATGCTTACCTGCATGCCGCAAAAAATCAACGGCGCATTGCCTTGAGCGACTACTCATACGTTTCCCTTTTTGGTATCAATTCCCTGCTGGAACTGAAAAACAGTATCTTTGAAAACATGATGTCACGTCAGCATATCGGTCGCCGCCCTTCGGTGGAGAGCTTTCGTGCCAATATGAATCGCTTGCTGCTCACCACCGGCAAAAAGAAATTTGCTCTTTTCCCGGTAGAAAAAGCGGCAGAATTTACTGATGCGCCTTTCGAATCCCTGGCTTTTCTATCGCTGGAAAAAACCCTGATCTGTCTCGATGATTTTGAACGTAAGGGCAAAGGAATAGAGACCCAGGATATTCTCGGGCTGATCACCATGTTGAAGGAGCAGAAAAAGTGCAAGGTCGTGCTGATTCTCAATGATGAAAGCCTCGGAGGCAACTCTCATATTGAATACAACCGCCTACGCGAGAAGGTTATCGACAGCGAACTGCGCTTTGCCCCGAGCGCTAAAGATTGTGTAGCCATTTCATTGCGCAACGACCCTTTAGGCAAGATTCTTGGGGCCGCAGTAATGCAATTGCAGATCAGCAACATCCGGATCATCAAAAAAACTGAAGCGCTGGCATGTTTGCTGGTGCCGATATTGAAAAACTTCGACCCGCAGGTGTTAGAGCGGGCGCTACGTATTCTTGTCCTGTTGGCCTGGTGTTATTACAGCCGCTCTGCGGAGGCCCCTGAATACGATTTTGTCATGAACCGCACCGCCTCTTTTGCCACCCTCGACAGTGAGGAAAATTTGACCACCCAGCAACAGCAGTGGAATGCGATTCTGCGTGGCTATGATAATTTTTTCCTGGATGATTTTGGTCGTCAGATTGGCCATCTGGTAGAAAATGGTTACCTCGACGAAGAACCGATGAAGAAACTGGCAGCAGCCTGCGACGAGCAGCTTCGCGCTGCACGCTCGGAAAAATCATTCCAGGAGGCCTGGCGTAAATTCTATAACTCGTTTGATGATAATGCCACCGATGTGATCAATTGTCTCTCGGAGAGCTTCCGCGATAATGCCCGCCATATCAGCCCGGTTAATCTGGACGGCAGTGTGCGCCTGCTGCGCTATCTGAGCAAAGACAAGTTGGCAACCCGGATCATCGATCTGTATATCGAAAAACGCAAAAGCGAAACGACACTCTTTGCCATTGAGTCAGCTGTCGAGACAGAGGAAATCCGGGATCCTGAGGTGATTGAAAAATTCCGTCAGGTTCAGCATCTCCTGCGCGAAAAGTTGACCCTGCTGCAGCTTTGTGAACGGCTGCATGAAGAAGGTGATCACAGCGATGAGGAACATCAGCTTGCCCAGGCGTCGGTAACTGATTTTATCCTGCTGTTCAAGGGTTTAACTGGCGATGATTTGTCCCGTCATATTGATTTGTGTCTAGGTTACGGACGCCTGGGCGGCATCAGCGACCCGCAACGGCAGATCGTGGAAAAGGCCACTGCCGCCCTGCAGCAGATCGGCAGGGAAAGCCGCTTGAATGCGAGTCGAGTGCGACGTTTTGGGGTGTCGATCTGAAGTCCTATGTAGTAGCGGCTTTCGCCGTGATCGTGCCTGGAGGCAACTCCTGCTAAGGCGTTCCTGTAGGATGCCGGTTTGGGTTAAAGTTACTCAATAAGAAGAAAGAGCAACAAGATGAAAAAAAGCTCCTGCTCGAAAGCAGAAGCCTTTTTTGGTGAAGTTAGAAGGGCAATATAAAATTACAGGGCTTTTTTGATCAGGCTTTCAATCTGGTTTTTTGGCACGGCGCCTACCAGCTGGTCGACAACCTTGCCCTGATGAAAAAGGATCATTGTCGGGATGCCGCGAACCCCGTATTGGCCCGGTGTCGCCGGGTTGTCATCGACGTTGACTTTGCCGATCTTGACTTTGCCGTCATATTCGTCCGCCAGCTGATCGAGTACCGGGGCAATCGCCTTACACGGGGCACACCAGCTTGCCCAGAAATCGACGAGAATCGGGGTTTCAGATTTCAGTACGGTGGTATCGAACTGGTCATCGGTAACTTCGATAATTTTATCACTAGCCATTAAGTTTCTCCTTATTCTTGATTCAAATGCTCAAAAAAGGGTGGTCAATTCATTCAAAAGCTAATATATAGTAACTCAGTTAAAAAATCAAAGATCTAATCATGGACTCAAGGTGAAGCTTGACACTAACCAGGGGCCTCCCTATCATGTCGGGTTGACTTGGTGTGCCGTCATATTTTTGCTGGCAGAGGCTTTATGGATTCTCGTTTTGCACAATCAACTGGTCAGCACCGGGAGCTCATCAAACGTTTTTGCGACACCCAACAGGTGGAAATTGTGCGTCTGGCAGGGCGGATAGCAACCCTCTTTGCCGATGGTGGACAACTATTGACGGTTGGTGTCGGAATATTTCATCCAGTGGCTCAACTCGTTGCGACTTCTTTTGCCTACCGTCTTGATTTTGATCGGCCGGCCTTGCCTGCCATTTGCTTGGGAAGTGATAGCGCCCTGGCCGCAGCGATGGCCTCCGCCGGGGATTATGAGCAGTTATTTATTCGTCATTATCGTGCGCTGAACAGTGAAAAACAATTATTACTGCTCTTTGGTAATGGGGCCCCGAATTCTACTCTGGAGCGGTTGCGCGATGAAATGTTGGAGAACGATCAGGCGGTTGCTTTATTCTCTGGTGCCGGTACGAAGGATCCGCTCTATCGAGATACCCTCGAATGGTGCCTGGATCTGGCAACCAGTAACCGGGCGCGACAAATTGAATTGATGCAGTTTGCCGGTCATCTGCTGTGTGAACTGGTGGAAGCGGAGCTTTTTCAATGTTAAATGGGGTGCCGCACTCGGCTGCTGCTCTTTACTTTGATCGACTGTTGTTATTTGTGCAGAAAGGAAAAATATGGAACCAGTGACTCTGCTTTTTGCACTAACAACAGTGAGTTACCTGATTGCCAGTCTACTCTATCTGACGGCCATGATCGGCAAACGTGAGGGTGTCGGAAGCCTGGGACGTTGGGTATTACTGGTGGGGATTGTTGTTCATGCCGGCGTTTTTGCCGTCCGCCATTCGATGGTTTCCGGTACGCCGGTGACCAGCATGCACGAATCACTGTCTTTTTTTGCCTGGTGCCTGGTGCTGCTGTTTCTGCTGTTGGATCTGCGCTTCCGCCTGTCGGTGATGGGGGCTTTTGCCGCCCCGCTGGCAACCGGACTGATGATCTTCAGTGCGTTGAGTCCGGATGTGGTGGTTCCCCTTAACCCGGTGCTGCGGAGCTGGCTGTTTCCGGTCCATATCAGTTTTGCCTTTTTAGGAAATGCCGCGTTTGCTCTTTCTTTTGGCGCCGGGGTCATGTATCTGATTCAGGATCGGATGCTTAAAAGCAAACGGTTTAATCGCGTATACCGGATGTTGCCGTCCATCAATGTGCTTGATCGGGTTAACTACACCTGCCTGAGCGTTGGCTTTCCCTTCATGACCCTGGGGATTATCAGCGGTGCAGTCTGGGCCAACCTGGCCTGGGGGAGCTACTGGAGTTGGGATCCAAAGGAAACTTGGGCGCTGATTACCTGGTTTTTGTATGCCGGTTTGCTGCATGGCCGCCTGACGGTCGGCTGGCGAGGACGCCGCGCTGCGTTTTTCTCGATAGTTGCTTTTATGTTTTTGCTCTTTACCTTCCTCGGGGTGAGTCTGCTGTTTGATGGCTATCACACCTTCGAAGCCTTCTCCATGCCATGACCGATTGCCGTGGATTGTTGTTATGAATATTGTTGTCGTTGGACTCAGTCATAAAACGGCTCCGGTTGAGATTCGCGAAAGGGTAGCTTTTGAGGCGGATGTCCTTACAAGCTGTTTTGCTCAGGTTCTTGGCTTGCCGAGCATATCTGAAGCGATGATCGTTTCGACCTGTAACCGGGTCGAACTCTATGCCGCGACCATGCGCCCGGAACAGGCCTGTGCCGAGCTGCAGCGTTTTATGGCCGAGTGCCATGGTCTAACCCCGGCCGAGCTCAATGAACATCTTTATTCCCACACCTGCCAAGAAGCGGTCCGCCATGTTTTCCGGGTGACTGCCAGCCTTGATTCCATGGTGGTTGGCGAACCACAGATCTTAGGTCAGATGAAAACTGCCTATGGTCATGCCTGTGATGGCAAGAGTGCCGGCCTGGTGCTGAATCGCTTTATGCACAAAGCGTTTTCCGTGGCCAAGCGGGTACGTACTGAAACCGCCATTGCCAGCAACGCTGTGTCTGTCTCTTACGCCGCAGTGGAACTGGCGCGTAAAATCTTTGATTCCCTCGAAAACAAAACGGTCATGCTGGTCGGTGCCGGTGAAATGTGTGAACTGGCGGCCAAACATTTTATCCGTTACGGCGTATCCAAGGTGTTAGTGACCAACCGAACTTTCAGTCGCGCCGAAAGCCTGGCTGAAAGCTTTGACGGGGTCGCTGTTAATTTTGCCAACTTCCGTGAGCAACTCCACCGGGTTGATATCCTTCTGTCATCGACGGGATCTCCTGATTATGTCATCAGCGCCGCAGATCTCAAGGCCGCCTGTAAAATGCGGCGCTATCAGCCGATGTTTCTGATCGACATTGCCGTTCCGCGCGACATTGATCCGGCTGCCGGCAAGATTGACAGCGTTTATCTCTATGATGTTGACGATCTTCAGGGCGTGGTCCAGTCCAATCTCAAGGAGCGTGAGAAGGAGGCGGTCAAGGCCGACCAGATTGTCGATCAGGAGGTCGGCCGCTTTCATGAATGGCTGTCCAACCTCACTGTCAGACCAACCATCGTCGCCCTGCGCAAACAACTTGAAGAGGTGCGTCAGAAAGAGTTGCAAAGAACCCTGTCCAACCTCGGCGACCTTGACGAGCATGAGCGCAAGATGCTCGATGCCATGACCAGTGCTATCGTCAATAAAATTCTCCATCATCCAACCCGTCTGCTCAAGCAACTTGATTGTAACGATGATAAACTACGCTATCTCGATGCGGTGCAGATGTTGTTTGATCTTTCCGTTCATCCCCCATCTGACGATCTCTCCGAATTGCCGGAAGAATAGTCATTAAGAGAAGGAGATCGCATGTCCAACCGCATATTACGTATTGGCACCCGCGCCAGTGCCCTGGCTTTGTGGCAGGCCAACTGGGTCAAGGCCGAACTTGAGCAGCGCTATCCCGACCTGGAGGTCACCCTCACCAAAATCAAAACGCAAGGTGATAAAATCCTCGATGTTCCCCTTGCCAAGGTCGGTGGAAAAGGATTGTTCGTTAAGGAGATCCAGGAGGCGATGCTGCGTAACGAGATTGATATCGCTGTGCACTCGATGAAGGATGTTCCCACCGTGTTTCCACAAGGAACCGGATTGCGTTGTATTACTGAACGTGAGGACCCGCGTGATATCCTGGTGTTACCTGCCGGCCGCCGTTCGTTGGAGGACATCCCCCAGGATGGACGCATCGGCACCTCATCATTGCGGCGCAAATCGCAGCTACTGCATCTGCGCCCCGATCTACAGATGATTGACGTGCGTGGCAATGTTGAAACGCGTATCCGTAAACTCACCGACGAGAATCTTGATGCGGTTGTGCTCGCCGCGGCCGGCATGAAACGTCTCGGCTTTGCCGAGCAGATCGGCTGTTATCTGGAGCCTGATGTCTGTTTGCCGGCCATCGGCCAGGGTGCTCTGGGGCTTGAGAGTCGGCTTGAAGATGACCGCACCAATGATCTGATTGACTTTTTCAACCATCCAGAAACTGCCTGTACCGTTATCGCTGAGCGGGCGGTGCTGGCAACCCTCGAAGGCGGCTGCCAAGTGCCGATTGCCGCTTTTGGCACGGTAAAGGAGGGGCAGCTGACACTGACCGCCCTGGTGGCCGATGTGGAAGGAAAAACCTTGCTCAAGCGCTCTACCATGGTGCCGACGGATCAGGCTTATGCTGCCGGGGTCGCCCTGGCGAAAGAATTGCTGGCGGAGGGCGCGGCAGCAATCCTCAACGAGGTCTATGGTTGTCGCACCTTTCCGGAAGCGGAACACTGATATGACCGGGGCGCCCCAACTGCCACTGGCTGGTCGGCGTTTTCTGGTGACGCGCCCGGCTGAACAGGCAGCACCCTTTGTTGCCCAGATTAACGCTCTGGGCGGCGAAGCGATCTGCGTCCCGACCATTGAAATTGCGCCACCCGCCAGCTACAAGGAACTGGATCTGGCGGTAGTTGACCTGGATACCTACCAGATGGTCATTCTGACCTCGGTCAATGCGGTGCAGGCACTGTTTACGCGTATGCTCGAGAATAATCAGTATTTCGGTATGCTGCGCCAGTTGGAGCTTGTTGTCGTCGGGCCGAAAACCGCTGAAGCCCTGGCGCAATATAAGCTGCGTCCGACCTTGATGCCGGCCGATCATCGGGCCGAAGGGATTGTGGCGGAGCTGCTGGCACGCGGGGTCGCACAGAAAAGGATTTTCTATCCACGCGCTGCTGCTGCGCGCCCCTTGTTGGCTAGAGAGTTGCGCGCTGCCGGGGCAACGGTGGTCGACCCGATCGCCTACGAGTCCGTGGTCCCCCAGGAGAATGCCGAAAAAGTCCGTACCCTGCTGACTTCCGGCGAACTGGACGCGATCTGCTTCAGTTCATCATCCACCTTCCGCCATCTGCAGCAGATGCTCGGCCCAGATTTGGAGCGCCTTAAGGGCACAACCGCATTTTTCTCCATTGGCCCCCAAACAACCCAGACCATTCGTGACTGTGGTTTTGAGGTTGATCTCGAGCCCGAGACCTGGACGATGGATGCACTGCTGCAAGCGATGGTAGACTATTATCGTTGATGGTGTAGCAAAAACTCAGCTACTGCGGCGCCAGTTTGCGAACAGTCGCCATCGTTTCACTACTTTGACGTACATAAGTACGCCTCATTGTTCAACAATGACGCGCCTTGAATTTGGCGCTTTTTGCTGATCCATCGGAAATTGATATTTTTTGAGAAAGCATCATCGTTAAGTTTGAACTTCAAGACATACAACAGGAGTGAACTATGAATTTCCCTGATTATCGTCCTCGTCGCCTGCGCCGCAACGCTACCTTACGACGCATGGTACGCGAAACCCATCTGCGGGTTGATGACCTGATCTACCCCATGTTCAGTGCTTTTGGCGTCGACATCAAAAAAGAGATCAGCTCCATGCCCGGCATCTATCAGCAGTCGCTTGAGCATATTGTTGCTGAAGCCAAAGAGGTTCGCGATCTGGGGATTCCGGCGGTCATATTATTCGGTATTCCGGAAACCAAGGATGCCGTTGGCAGTGACGCCTACAGTGACAGCGGGATTATTCAAGATACCATCCGTGCCATCAAGTCCGAGGTCCCGGGACTATTGGTGATCACCGATGTTTGCCTGTGTGAATACACCGACCATGGCCACTGCGGGGTGATCAAGGATGGGGATGTCGATAATGATGCCACCCTGGAACTGCTCGCCAAAGAGGCGTTGAGTCATGTTCAGGCCGGGGCCGATATCGTTGCTCCATCTGACATGATGGATGGGCGTATTGCTGCCATCCGCATGATTCTCGATGATCACGGTTTTGACCATATTCCGATCATGAGCTATGCGGTCAAATATGCCAGCAGTTACTATGGGCCATTTCGCGAAGCGGCGGAAAGCACCCCCGGTTTTGGTGACCGGCGCAGCTACCAGATGGATCCCGCCAATCGCCTGGAGGCCTTGCGCGAAGCAGCTCAGGATGTCGCCGAAGCGGCGGATTTTCTCATGGTCAAACCGGCTCTGGCCTATCTGGATCTGCTGCGTGAGCTGAAAGACAACTTCGATCTGCCGCTGGTCGCTTATAATGTCTCCGGCGAATACAGCATGGTCAAAGCCGCCGCGGCAAAAGGGTGGATTGATGGCGATGGGGTGATGATGGAAACCCTGCTGGGGATGAAGCGCGCCGGAGCCGACCTGATCATCACCTACCACGCCAAGGAAGCGGCACGGTTGTTGGCAAAGTAATGATCAACAGTACGGGTAAAATCTGTCAACGGGTTAGCGGTGAACGGTGACCCGTTGTCCTTTTTGCAAAATGGCCGATCAGCTTCGGCAAGAGAATAATCTTTATGGAAGAATATCTCGTCGACCACCTCCCCAATGGTCTCCGCCTGGTGACGGTGCCGATGCCCCACCAGCACGCGGTGGAGCTAGTCTGTTATTTAGCCGTTGGCGGGCGCTGTGAGCCGCTGACCCAGTCGGGGATTTCACATTTTCTTGAGCATATGCTGTTTCGTGGTACCGCCGAATTTGCCAACAGTACCGAGTTGGAAAGTGCCTTTGAGGAGATTGGCGGGGCGGTGAATGCTTCAACCGATGCCGAAACAACCTGTTTTCATTCGCGGGTTCACCCGGATTATGTCGATCGCGGTATTGAACTGTTTGCTTCCATGCTGCGGCGCCCCAGTTTTAACGAAATGGATACGGAGCGCAAGATTGTTCTTGAAGAAGCGCGGGAGGATTTTAACGAGCGTGGTGAACAGGTTAATCTCGATAATCTGATGGTGGAACTGTTGTGGCCTGATCATCCATTGGGCGCTTCGCTGATCGGTTCTCCCGAGACCTTGAATGCGATTGGCCGGGAGCAGCTTGAGGCTTATTTTCATGACTGGTACCATCCGGCCAACCTGGTGATCTGTGCCTGCGGAGCAGTTGATCCGGCGCTATTGCGGCTGGTCGTTGAACGTGAATTCGCTGACTGGCAGCCACGTACACCGCGTCCTCTGGTACCGCTAAAGGAGTCGCAGCAGTGGGTGCCGCGCAGTTGCTGGGTTCAGGACTCTGATTCCCAGGTCAGTTTTCAGCTGGCTTTTCGTTTGCCCGGACGTACAGATGAACGCACCATGGCGATCCGTCTGTTGCGGCGGATACTGGGATGGGGTGCGGGCGCCCGCCTGCCTTTGCGGCTGCGCGAAGAACTCGGTTTGACTTACTCGGTCGAGGTCAGCTGTTTGCTGCTGGATGATACCGGTTACCTGGCTATCGATACTGCGGTTGCCCCTGACAATCTGGGTGCTGCTGTCGCCGAGGTGCTGGCCATCTTAAAGCGCTTGCGCGATGAACCGCTGGGCCCCGCTGAACTGGCTGCGGCTGTAAAAACCTATCTATTTGACCTTGATTTCTCCCGTGACCAGAGTGAATCGCTGGCGGTGCGTTACGGTTGGGGGTTGCAGGCTGGCTACCTGCGCACCCTGGAGCAGGATCGCCAGGAGTTGTTGGACTTAAGCGCAGAAAATGTGCAGCAGGTGGTACAACAGCTTCTGAGACCATCGACCATGAACCTGGCCGTTGTTGGTCCCTGGGCTGAGAAGGATCGCCGTCAGGTTGAGCGACTACTCCATGCCGCTTTGTAACTTACCAGCGTAGCTTAACGGTTTTGTAAAAAAAGTTTTTAAAGCGGTAAAAGCGCTTCTTTTCTTTTTCTTCCGTTGATGACGGATCACAGGCATCCAGAAGTCGGGCCAGTTTGGGCATATTGGTCGCTCCTTCCGTCCGCGCCTTTTCGACCACTTTGAGCACCAGATCACGGGTAATCTCCTGGCGAGCATAGGGTTCGTAGAGCGCTGACCAGAAGTTCTCCTCTTGCTGCAGAACCCTCTGCAGAATCTCCTCGGCTAATTGATCGTTCAGCGCTTTGTTCTGGTCGTTACTGTCAGCACGGCTGAAAGCCTGTGGTTGCAGAGCATTAGTAATTTCCTCGACGTCAATCACCTCTCCGCGACGCAACAGCATGCCGCGTAACAGAATACTGCGCAGCTCGCGGATGTTGCCGGTATAGTGGTGGCGGCTGAGTAGATTTTTAGCTTTCTGGCTGAGTGCCGGCTGGGGGTTTTCGTCATCCTGTTTGTGGTAAGCCTGAAACAGGCGACCAAGCAGGTGAGTAGCCAGGTCGGGGATATCTTCGCGGCGTTGATTAAGAGAGGGAACTTCGATAATCAGCTCAGAGAGGCGGTGATAGAGGTCTTCGCGAAACATCCCGTTAGCGATCAGTTGGCGCAGATCACGATTGGTACCAGCAACCAGTAGGACCTGTGAGTGGCGAGTGATGTTTTCTCCGAGACGGATAAATTCTCCATTGTCAAGAAATCGTAACAGCTGCACCTGAGTCTTCGGATCTGCATCACCAATCTCATCCAGGAACACCACTCCACCATGGGCCTCCTCAAGGATGCCACGGCGATCATTGTGAGCGCCGGTAAAAGCGCCACGTTTGTGGCCAAACAGCTCGGAATAGGTAAGATCGCCACTGTAGGCGGCAATGTTGGTTTTTTTTAGCGGCAGGCTGCTGCGCCCAGGTAGCAATTGGCGAAAAATGCGGTTAAGTTCGGTATAAAAGTTGTTGAATAAAAACTCCTTACCAGCGCCGGTTGCGCCGGTGATCAGGATCGAGGGCAGACCAAGAAATTCGCCCTGATCGGGCACTCCCTGTTTGTGCCATTGGGTAATGCGCTCGCACAGGGGCGGACTGATCCGCTGGATGGTGGTGATGATTTCCTGGGTTTTGCTGGAATTGCCGATGATGTTGCCAAGGCGATATGAGGTGACTTTTGGATCCTTATAGCCGACATCCTGACGCAGGCGGTCGATTTCGCTGGTAAGTTGATCGATCTTTTGCAGAATTGATAGATGGTGACCAATCATCCGCGCAATAATCTGCAGAATGCGCTGATGCTCATCGGTGAAGTAGTGGGGGCGCAGGCTGTCGAGACAGACTACTGCCAAAACCTCGTCATCGTAAACCACCGGTACTGCGATTTCACTGCGAATCGCCTCGGTAACCGGGCAGTAGAATGTTTCTTCGTCACTGCCTTCATGACAATCATCAAGAATCTGCGGGCGGCGGGTGGCGGCCGCCAGACCGGTCAAACTGCGCTGGCCGGGGGGGAGTTCATTGCCGCCAATGAGGATCGGTGGAATATATTTTTTCAGCCACTCCTTGTTTTTGGCGCCGATCAGGTTCCCCTGGTCATCTTCCACCAACAGCCAGCGTTCTCCCTGAAATTCGCGCACCAAGGCGAGGCTGCCGGTGTCGGCACCGATCAGCTGGGTTGCCTTGGAGAGTACTCGGTGTAAAAAGGGACGCAGACCATCGCTGGATTGCTGCAACAGATCGCCGATTTCTGACAGGATCTGGATTTCCAGGTGCTCATCGCCGATTTCCTGGACCACCCGTTGGGCCATTTCTGCGTGGGCATCGAGCAGGTCACGCTCAAAGGAACTGAAGTGGTAGCGATCCTTGGTGTAGTAGTTGACCAGGCAGATGACGCGATGATTATGCTTGTCATAGCGGGGAACGATGTAGAGGGATTTGAGGCCCAAATTTTCGGTCAGATAGCGCTTCTGCAGGCTTTCAACGGCCAGATCCTCAATATACAGGGGAGCCAGCAGACTATCGTCGACAATGACGCCGGCGCGATTGATAAAGCGGGATATCAGGGATTCCCCCGGTGCCAGGTTAATCAGCTTTTCTTCTTCGTAGAGACGCCGCGCTTCGCGTTCCTTGGAGTAGGAGGCGAGGATCTCCAGGGTGCGTTCACCCTCGATGCTGGAGGGCACCGGGATGAGCACCGAGGCCAGCGCCACGCGATCAATCAGCTGTGCCGCCGACTTGACCATGAACAGGGCGGCTTGACGTTTCTTGGCTTCATCGACGCGCCGCGCCAGAAGCAGTTGCTGGTGATACTTGCGGGCGCGATTCAGGCTTGGTGCTACACCACTCAGCAGCTTACGCAATGGCTGTAAAAGCGGCTCTGATGGGGGGTGTTCAGCCCCGCTGCGGTCAAGACTGACAACGCCGATAGCGCGCCCAAGATGAAGGATCGGCAGTAGATAGTAGGACTGTTGAGAGGATTCATCTTTTGTTCCTGCGGTCCTTGAATGACACGACAAGCTCGCAACCGCCATCTCCTGCTTTTGCTGATAAACCTGTGGAATCGGAAAGACGCTGTCATTAATCGGGAAGGACGGTTCACTGACCCCCTGCAGGTCATCATTTTCTGCGGCAGCGCAGCTTAAAGACCCCATGGTCAGATCCTCAAGATAGATGCGGCAGTGCCCGCCGCCACTGAGTAGCTGCATCCCCTGACTGATGCGGCGTAAAATCTCGACCAGATTCTCTTTGCCGAATTCGTTAAGAGCCCTGATGATCTGGTCGATTTGTTTTTGTGCCGGTGTGCTCACGTAAATACTCCAAGTGAGTTGTTTATTACTTTGTCTGCAGGGTAGAGTGAATGTTGGCAGCTGTCAAAAAAAATATTTCCGGTGACAGGGTGGCGGCATATGTGATAATCGGGGGGTTTTTTTAATCTTTTAAGGGTAGATTTTTATTAAATAAATAATAAATAGGCTTTGGTTTCGATACTTTGCTTGGTGTCGATGAGAGAAATATGAGTTTGTGAGGTTTTTATTATGAGATTTTAGTTCCTGTTTATGTCTCTAAATGCCTGAATGTTAAACATATTTCTTTCTTTTGTGCTTGCTAACCTACAGTAGCTGATGAATAATGTTTAGATAAATATTCTGTCAACACGCAGGGGATGTGTTTATGGGGGTCATTTCAATCAGCAAAAAAGAACCGCTGTCGGAGCCACCCGCCGAAGCCTATGGTGAGCATGGAACCTCTTTGCTTTCCATGCCCGATATGCTTGCCGACTTACTATCCGCCTGCCTTCAAGGTGCCAGTTCCCAGACTGTTATTGAGATCATTTTACAGGATGCCCCCTTCGCTGCGCATTTGATAGACGTCGCCGTGAAAGGAAATCACAAGCGACTGGATGCCACAGAACCGGTTACTGCTGCGGTGAATTCGTTGGGATACCCGATGATTGTCAGTCTGGTTCTTCAGTCGGCCCGGCAGGTACTGGAACACAAGCTGTCTGCAGCAGAAATATCCTATTTACAGAAACTGTGGCGGACATCGCGCTTTACCGGTCAGGCGGCCCGTTGTATCGCCCCTTCAGTCAACTACCCCTATATTGAAGAAGCGCAACTCTGTGGGCTGTTACAGAATCTTGGTCTTTATCAGTTGTTAACAGAGCATGGTGACCTTTTTCTGGATAAGGCGCCGGTTTCCTGGAGTTGTGAAAAACAGGCAATACTGGAGCAGCAGTACTTTCAGACCGACCACCTCAGGTTGGCGGCAGACAAGGTTGAAAGCTGGGCGCTGGATTCCTTTCTGGCCGATGCGATCCGTTTTCTAACCGTGGACAGTGGTCAACTGCAAACGGCTAATCCTCTGTTTCGGATTGCCAGACTGGCCCAGCTTTTTGCCGGCAGCGCCGGGGATTTGAATCCTGAAGCCGGGCGCCTGGGGGAGTTGTTTTTTAATCTGCGCCCGTCAGAAACAGACTATCTGTTCGAATGGGTGACCAGCCTTTCTGCTCCGGCCTTCAAGATCAAAAATGACGATGCTTCATCCGTGGAGGCCTTCAATAAAGCCTGTCGGCGGTTAACCAAACAGATTTTTCTGGTTGCCAGTCAGGAAGCGGCCCGTGCTCGGCTGACAACCGGCACAACGCCGGAAGAAATTGCCGAGATTGCCGGAAGTCTTTATCTGGAAAACAGTCAGGCCAAAACGGTTCATTTTTTTCTGCTTGATCAACGCCACCAGGAACTGATCGGTATTTCGTCAAAAGACGGCTCCCGCTTGTCACGCGAGCTGAAGCTTCCATTGATCAGTGAAGCGAGTCTGGCGGCCCGTGCTCTGTCCGGCGAGGGTGCTGTCAGCAGCTTTGCCACGGATCAAGTTTTGACCGTAACCGATCACCTGCTGATGCGTCTGGGTGGCGGACAGGGCTTTGTATGTTACCCTTTGAAGTCGAATGATCATCCTCTGGCGGTGGTGGTTTTAGGATTCGATAACGCCCATGCCGCTGCCGGGCTTCAAGCCCCGGCAATAACTATTTTGCATCCCATCGTCAGCACGGCGCTGGCCCAGGTGTCGATGGGAGAATTCAATCGAGTTGGTGATGGGGCGCTGCTGCTGCGGCGGGTTAATCATGAAATCAGCAGTCCTCTGACAATTATCGGCAATTATGCTGAGGTACTGAAGCATAATCTGACAGAGAGGTCCGGTCGTGAACTGGCTGAGGCCATCAAGCAGGAATCACAACGGGTTGACGAAATTGTCCACTATTATCTGAATCAGCAGGATACTTATGAGTTCCCTGACCAGGAGATCGATATTAATCAACTGGTGCAGGAGACAGTTGATACCTTGCGTGAGGCCGAATTGGCACCCCGCAATGTCGAGGTGACTCAACAATTCCAGCAGGATCTTCCGCGGCTATCGAGCATGACAATCCTGATTCGGCAGATCCTGGTCAATCTGATCAAAAACGCAGCAGAAGCGCTTGACAATGGTGGGCATATCACCCTGGCGACCCGTGAGGGTTTCTGTTCCGAACGTGGGCGCTATGTAGAAATCAGTATCGCTGATGACGGACCTGGAATACCGCCTGCCATCAGGGATCGGTTGTTCCGTCCGGTTGTCAGTCCCAAAGGGGGAGGGCATGCCGGATCGGGCTTAAGTATCGTCAAGGGGATGGTCGAGGATCTCGGAGGACGGATCAGCTGCCACAGCGGTTTGGAGAAGGGTACCAGTTTTTACCTGCAACTGCCGGTCGTGGATGATTTCAGCCTGTTTTCATCATAGGGGGGACCATGGAACAGCAGCACACAGCCTTATTGGAAAATCCCTCAACGGGAATTCTGATTGTTGGTGAGCAGTTGCCTTTGCTTTACAGCCTGCAGGCATTGTTGCGTATCAATGGATATCGTACCAGCCTGACAACCTCGTGTGATGAAGCCGGGAAAAAACTCATGCAAGGGGGTTACGCTCTGCTGTTGCTTGACTTGCAAATTTCCGGTCGCGATAGTTGCCGCCTTATAGAGAGTGTCCGCCGCTCCCGCCTTGATGTCGAAATTATTGTCCTGGTATCAGATAGTTCCGTTGTTTCTATTAAAGAGGCCTTGCGGCTGGGGGCTTATGATTTTGTTCGCAAGCCGTACCGTCCGGAAGATCTGCTGGTGAGTGTCAGTCGTGGACTTGAACGTCAGCTCTACCGTCTGCAGTTGCGTCGTACCGAGCTGGCCCTGGCAGAGTCGGAACGGATGCACCGATTTATTGTCAATAATTCCCCTGATTTCATCTATATGCTCGATGCTGACGGGGTCTTTACCTTTGCCAATGATATGATTGAGGGACTGCTGGGATATAAGCATCACGAGATTCTTGGACGTCATTTTTCCTTTCTTATTCATCCTAATAATGCCGACATTGTGCATCGGTTTTTTAGTGAACAACGCACCGGAGAACGGGCAACCCGCAGTACCGAGATTCGCCTGCAGGCAAACCGGAACAGCCTGCAGGGACAAGGAGGAGAAGATCTCCTGGTGGAGCTCAATGCCATGGGGGTTTATGCCCAGAACAACGCCGGCCATAAGGAATTTGACGGGACTCTCGGCAGTGCCCGCGATATCACTGAAAGAAAACGTTCAGAAGAACGGATCAGCTATCAGGCTTATCATGATCTGTTGACCCGGTTACCGAACCGTCTCCTTTTTGATGATCGCATGACCCAGGCCCTGGCCCACGCGTCTCGCAGCAACACCAGAATTGCGGTGATTTTTATCGATCTGGATTTTTTCAAAGAAATTAATGACAGCTATGGCCATATGGTCGGTGACCGGGTCTTACAGCAGGTGGCAGAGCGAATTCTTAAGTGTGTACGTGCTGAAGATACGGTCAGTCGCTTTGGTGGCGATGAATTTTCGCTGCTACTGGTCAATATTATCACACAGGAGGATGCGACTGTTGTTGCAGAGAAAATCCTCGCAGCGGTACGCATGCCCTTGACTGTTGATGGTCACGAGGTCCGTTTGAGCGCCAGTATGGGAATTGCTCTTTACCCTGAGGGCGGCGAGACCATTGACGCGTTGCTCCACAGTGCCGATATTGCCATGTATCATGCCAAGGATACCGGCAAGGATGGCCATAGCATTTATGAGCAGCAGATGGGAAAATTACTGGGGGGCGTAAATATAGAAAAAGAATTAATCATTGCCATGGAACGCAACCAGTTGCAGGTGTTTTTTCAGCCTAAGGTGGATCCGGTAAGCAGTGATATCGTCGGCATGGAAGCATTGCTACGTTGGCAGCATCCGTATCGTGGTCTGCTTTGCCCGGGTGATTTTATTCCTGTTGCCGAAAAAACCCGCCAGATTATCCCGATCGGAGACTGGGTGCTGCAGCAGGTTTGTGAGGAGATGTTGCGCTGGCGGCGCCAGGGATTACCTCCGATCAGGGTGTCACTTAATCTGTCTGTGTTACAGCTGCAGCAGGAGGATTACGCTGATAAGTTTACCGCCACTATCAAGGCAGCGGGGATCGAAGCGGAGCTGTTCGAGGTTCAGATTACTGAGCAGGGGATGCTGGATGGTTCCAGTGCGGTAGCCAGGGTGTTGCGAGTGTTGAGCCAGATGGGCGCCTCTGTTGCCATTGACGATTTTGGTTGCGGCCATTCTTCGCTCAATTATCTGCGTGATTTTCCGATCAATACCTTGATGATCGATCGCTCCTTTGTCCGCGACATTACGCAGGATGTGGGACAGGCACGAATCGCCGATGGGATCGCTATGATGGCGAGTGGCCTTAATTTAACCCTGATGGCCAAGGGGGTCGAAAACCTTATCCAGCTGGAGCATTTGCGGCAACTGGGTTGCCATGAAGTCCAGGGCTATCTGTATGGTGAAGCCGTCTCTGCTGACGCAACCTTTGCCCTGTTGTGCACTCATCCGACCCTGGCTCCGGGTACCAGTCTGACAAGCCACTGACGGGCTTTAGGGTGGGGACACCTCCCCTAAAGCCCTTGCCCCTTGGTTTAATCCGGTGTAGCCAGCCCCAGCAACTCTGTAATATGGAGCACCGGTTGTGGCATCTGGGCCTGCTGTAATCCCCAGGCGAGCTGCAGATGACAGCCGGGATTGCCGGTCACCAGGATCTCGGCTCCGGTTTGTCTGACATTCTCCAGCTTGCGATCCAGAATCTCCTGGCTTGCGTCAGTAAACTTCAAACTGAAGGTTGCTGCCGACCCACAACACCAGGAGGCCTCTTTCATTTCCCGAAACTCCACTCCGGGAATGGCTTGAATCAACTCGCGCGGCTGTTTACTGATCCCCTGTGCATGGCACAAATGGCAGGGTTCATGATAGGTGACGCTCTTGTCTACCTGTTTCAGCGCTTCAGTACGTATCCCCTGTTCGCATAAAAACTCACTGATATCCTTGATTTTCTCATGGAAGAGACGGAGACGCTCAAGGTCTTTACGCTCAGCCAGAATCTCTTCGTATTCCTTCAGCGCCGCTCCACAGCCGGCGCAATCGGTAACAATAGCGTCGATGTCCAGATCAAGGAACAGATCCAGATTGAAGGCAGCAATCTCGCGGGTGGTTTCCCGATCGCCTTCGGTCAGATGAGGAGCGCCACAGCATTTCTGCTCTTTGGGAGTAATCACATCAAACCCCTGATGGTTGAGTACCTTGACCGTCTGGCGTGACACTTCCGGGTAGAGCAGGGTCATAACACAGCCGAGAAAAAAGGCGACGGTGCCGCGCTTTTCTCCTTTGGCCGGACTGATGTCGGGTAACTGCGGTCGTAATGGTCGGTGCAGTTCCGGCAGCATGCCTTCAGCTTTATCGATCCAGGTTGGCCCCAACTTCAGGATCTTGCTGTTACGCACCAGCCACTGAATACCGAGTTTCTGGTAGAGACGAGCCGGCAACATCGAGGTTTCCATCAGGGCGGGATTCGGCACCATTCTTTTCAAGACCAGGTTGCGCAAAGTGCCTTGCCATTTTGGTGCCGGCAGCTGCTGATGGACCTGGGCACGGCAGACTTCCATGACTTCCCCGGCTTTAACCCCTGAGGGACAGGCAGTAGTACAGGCACGACAGTCGAGACAGAAAAATGCCTCATCTTTCATCGCCTGATTAAAATCGAGCTTGCCTTCAGCAACTGCCCGGGCCAGGGCGACTCGGCCGCGAGGGCTTGAACGTTCACGTCCGGTCAAGGCAAAGGTCGGACAGGTCGGCAGGCAGAAACCACAGCGCATACATTGAAGTACATCTTCGTAGGTGGGGGCGTCGAGTTCGGTAAAGTTGCCTAACGGCTGCTGATCACTCATGCGCTACTCCTGTTCGCTGACAAAAATCTTGCCGGGATTCATGATCCCCTGAGGATCAAATGCTGATTTGACCCGCCGCATAACAGCCACCCCACCGGGGCCGATCTGCTTGGCGAGATAACCTTTCTTGGCAATCCCGATGCCGTGTTCTCCCGATACAGTGCCTCCCCAGGCCAGGACCTGTTCATAGAGTTCGTCATAAAAGGCATGAGCGCGTTTCATTTCATCTTCATTGCGCTCGTCACACAAGACAGTCGGATGAAGGTTGCCATCGCCGGCGTGACCAAAGGTGCCGACGGTGAGTTGGTATTTCTCTGTCAGTTGCTCGATCAGGGTGAAGGTGTCCGCCAGTTTAGAGCGAGGAACAGTGGCATCTTCCAGCAGGGTTGTTGGTGAAACCCGAGCCAGAGCCGACAGAGCGGTACGGCGGGCCTCAGCAAGTTTCATGGCATCCTGCGCGTCTTTGGCCTGGTGAACTTCAGCGGCACCCACTTGCTCCAGGATTTCTTTCAACGCTTCGGCTTCTTCTGCTACGACTGCTGGGTGGCCATCAACCTCGATCAAGAGCAGGGCCGCCATCTGCCGTGGCAGGCCGATACCGACATAATCCTCGACGCAGTTAATAGTGGCTTTGTCCATGATCTCCATAGTCGAAGGAATGATCTTGGCGGCGATAATTTTTGAAACAGCCTCACCGGCGGTGCGGATATTGTCAAAATAGGCCAGAAACGTTTGTTTAGTCTGCGGCGGGGGAATGAGTTTAACGGTGATTTCAGTAATGATCCCCAGCGTACCTTCTGATCCAATCAGCAGATCCTTGAAGGCATAGCCGGCAACATCCTTGACGCTTTTTCCACCGGTAGCAATCAGGCTGCCATCGGCCAGCACACAGGCCAATGCCATGACATAGTCACGGGTCACTCCATATTTCAGGCCGCGCAGGCCACCGGCATCTTCCATGACATTGCCGGCCAGGGTAGAGATTTTCTGCGAACCGGGATCGGGAGGATAAAAAAGCCCTTTTTCTGCCACTGCATTGAACAGGTCAAGGGTGACAACTCCCGGTTCACAGGTGGCGGTCAGGTTTTCCTCGTCAATTTCCAGAATCCGGTTCATCTTGTTCAGACAGATGACGATGCCGCCATTGATCGGGATACTCCCCCCGGAGAGGCCAGTCGCGCTGCCGCGCGGCGTCAATGGGAGGTTATGATCGCGCGCAACTTCAACCACCTTGACAACATCATCAGTGCTGGTTGGATAGACGACCAGGTCGGGTGTGGCATGGAGCCCGGGAGTTGAGTCGTAACCAAGGACGAGGAGATCCTCCTTGGCGGTCACCAGTTTTTCTTTTCCGAGAGCCTGTTCAAGTTGTTGCATGGCGCTTTGTGCGATCATGGGGAGCCTCGTGGTTTCTTATAGAGCGCTTTTGCTGCCATATTCAACACGAGAGATGACAGCATTGAGCAAGTTATCTTTTTTGGTAAAATGGTAATGTGGTAAATTGGTAATACCAAAAGATAGGACACCTGTAGATATTATGTCAAGTAAATATAACGTTGTTTTTTGTAAGTAGAGATGAGAGAGGAGTGTTTGCGTGGAGTTGGAAAGATATGTCCGCATGCAGCCTGATTTTTATCGGCTGCATGCGGTATGTTGACAACTAATAGCCTTCTTCGTGATAGCCGTCCGGAACCGGCACAACCAGTACTGGTATTGTTGAACTGTGCAGTACCTTGCTGGTGGTACTTCCAAGAACGGCATTTTCGAGTACTGAGCGCCGATGGGAGCCCATAATGATCAAATCGACCTTTTGCTCCTTGGCGACTGACAGAATAACCTGAGATGGGGGGCCTTCTTTAATGATAATGTCATCGAGCCGTGCGGCATATTGCGGGTCAGTACCGCACTCCGCTGCGGAAAGCCGTTCAATCCGCTCCTTGAGGCGCTCTTTCGCCTGACCCTGGGCCTTTTCGTGGATCTCTTTGGACTGTGATTGAGAAATATGTAGCTCCACCAGGCTGTTGGCAAAGGGCGATAGTTTTTCCAGGACCGAGACGGCAACGATCTGTGCGTCGTACTGTTTGGCTGACATCAGGGCATAGCGAAAGACATAGGGAGCACTGGGTTCCATGGCGGTCGCGTAAAGAATTTTTTTAATTTTAGGCAACATAGTTAATATCCCCAACTAAGGAGTTAAAATGCAGTCACTCTACCGGCGTCCGAAAAAGATATCAGGCAACCAGGTGACGATTTGTGGAAAGGCGATGATAGCCGCCAGTCCGACAATCTGAATCAGGACGAAGGGTATTATTCCTCGATAAATGTCCCCCATGCTGTACTCCGGCGGCGCAACCCCCTTGAAGTAGAACAGGGCGTAACCAAAAGGGGGGGTTAAGAAGGATGTTTGCAGGTTAATACAAACCAACATGGCAAACCACAGAGGATTAAAATCGAGGTCCATGGCGATCGGTGTGAAGATCGGCACCACAACCAGCAGGATCGCCGCCCAGTCGATAAACATTCCCATAATAAAGACGACCAGCATCATGATGGCCAGAATAACGTATTCGTTTACGTCCATTCCCAGCAGCAGATCAGCGACAACATCACCACCACCCATACTCAAAAAGACCACACTGAACACTTTACCGCCGATAAACAGGAGCATGATCATGCAGGTTGTCTTCAGGGTTGAATCAGCAGCCAGCCGAAACATCTGCCAGGTCAGTTTTTTATTGAAGGCGGCCAGGATTAATGCGCCTAAGCAGCCCAGGGCTGCTGCTTCGGTCGGGGTAGCAATCCCCGCGAGAATTGTTCCCATAACGGTCAGGATCAGGCCGAATGGTGGAACAAAACTCTTAAGCGTCATCATCGCTTTTTGGCCGAGGGAATAAGTACGATCCTCGATCGGGATAACTGGTCCCAGTTTGGGATTGATGGTGCAGCGAATTGCGACGTAAGCCAGATACATGCCGGATAATAGTATGCCGGGCAAGATAGCTCCGGCAAACAGGTTTCCGACTGAAGTCTCTTTCAGGCCGGTCAGTCCACCGTATACTACCAGCATGATGCTTGGTGGAATCAGAATTCCCAGGGTTCCTGAAGAGCAGATAATGCCCGCAGACAGGCCGCGTTCATAGCCACGGCGCAGCAGTGCCGGTCCGGCCATTAGCCCCATGGCGACGACAGATGCGCCGATAATGCCGGTGGTCGCGGCAAACACGGTTGAAACGACAATGACCGCCATGCCAAGCCCGCCTCGCAACCCGCCCAGGACGATGTACAGAGCGTCAAACAGACCTTCGGAGACCTTGGATCGATCAAGAATCTGAGCCATGAAGATAAATAATGGGATGGCAACAAGAACATAGTTGAGAAAGATGCCCCAGCTGTTATTCAAAAACAGATCGAACAGGGGCAGGATGTTGCCGCCGTTGTCAATCAAGCCGTATAAAGTGGCGACCGCTGCCAGGGTGATTGCCAGGGGATGTCCCAGGGCAATCATCAGCATCAGGGTAGCGAACATGAGAATTGTCATTATCTCCGGACTCATTATTGATATCTCCAGACCAGAAAGGTGATGTTAGTTTTTTAACGAACGAAAGTCGCAGATCAGCTTGGCGATTCCCTGAAGCAACAACAGCACAAAGCCGATGGCCATGATCGTCTTAAAGGGATACAGCGGGGGCGCCCAGGAGGATGACGCCAGTTCCCAGTTTCCCCAGGAGTTGGCGGCATAACGGATCCCTGCCATGGCCATCATCCCCATGGTCGGGATAAACAGCACCAGTGAAACTATAATTCTCAGTATGGCTCGAGGCCTGGTGTCAAGCCGCGACTCAAAAACATCAATGGCAACATGACCGTCATATTTGTAGGTATAAGCGAAACCGAGGGCAAAATGGCAGCCGTATAGGAGCGTTGTAGCTTCAAAGGCCCAGACCGTCGGGGCATTTAATGCATAGCGCATAAAGACTTCACAAACTACCACCAGAAACAGCGGGATAATCAGATATCCGGTCAGTTTGCCAACGCGTTCGTTCAGGTTGTTGATGGAATTTTCAATGATAGACATGAGTTTCTCGCTTTAATCGTCACTATGGGTAGCAAGAAAAGCGGGAGTCCCTCAGGACTCCCGCCAATTAACGGTAATAAGATTGATTTACTGGGTTCTTTTACCGTCGATGAAATCATCAATCGGCCATGGGGTCAGGCCACTGCGGATTTCACGCCAGTCAGCAAAGTCGATCTTGAATTGTTCCTGCGAATCGAGGGTTTTCTTGACGTCGGGATATTGTTCTTTGAGCTCTTCGAGATATTCCTTGGTGCGCTTGGCAAAGGCGGTGATGGCTTCGTCGTCCATCTTGACGAACTCGACTTTCTCTTTAAACATGTTGATGGCTTCGATATTCAGGTTTTCCTGCCAGGCGTTAGACCAGAGCTGAGTTTCTTTGGCAGCAATTTTTACGATCCACTGCAGGTCAGCGGGGAGTTCGTTCCAGGCATCCATGTTAATGAAGAGAGCGGACTGAACGGAGGGCTGATGCGCGCCGGGGGAGATGACAAACTCGGTGATTTCATCAAAGCCCATCGGCCAGTTCATCGCCGGTGTTGAGAACTCTGCTGCATCAATAACGCCACGCTCAAGAGCAAGATAAACTTCGCCACCGGGCAGAGGAGAAACGGAAGCTCCGAGGGAGTTCAGGATGTCCATGTTCCAACCTGGAGTACGGATGCGCATGCCAGAGTAGTCGGCCATTTTGGTTGCTTTTACGTTGGAGAAGAGGCCCATTTCCTGACCACCATTGCCGCCGGGAAGGGCATAAAGGTTGTAACGACCATAGAGCTCCTGCATTTGTTCGAGACCGCCGCGCTCATAGAGCCAGATGTTGTAGCCTTCGGCATCCAGACCAAAAGGCACGGAAGCAAAGGAAACAAAGTTTTCATTCTTACCTTTCCAGTAGCCCGGCCAGTCGTGGCCGATCTCTGCGGAACCCTTACTGACGGCATCAAAGGACTCCATGGCGCCAACCAGTTCACCAGCCGAGAACAGTTTGATTTCCAGGCGGCCACCGGATGCCAGGGCTACCGAGTCAGCAAAGTGTTGAGCCATATCAAAGAACAACAGACCCTTTGACCAGGGCATGACCATTTTCCAACGGAACGTTTCGGTCGATGGTTTTATGGTACGCAGTTCTCTTTTGACTTCTTCGTGGCGTTTGTCAACGCCAAACTTGTCGCGTTTAGCGGCAAAAGCATTAGGCGCCAGTGCCAGGGTCAGGATCAGAACCAGACCGATTAACATTCTAAATCGATTCATTGCGTTTTCTCCTTGTTGTTGAAGTTGGGGTTGGTCTGACGGGCAAGTCCGTCAGGTCTAAATTGATTATTGTATGACAGCATGACCATTGTAGAGGTAAATTGGCATTACCAATTTTTGACAAAATAATTTTTTTTGTTTTTAATGTCAAGACAATAAAACATTGTTTTTTCTTAAGCGAAAACTTGTCTTTTTATTCGCTCTTTTGGTGCATGAAAGCGAGAATTTCAGGTTTTTTTTGAATGTTGATCTGTTTGAGTTTTCTCGCTGCACTTGCTTGACTTATTCCCAATGCTGCCGCGACACGGCGACTGGTTCCATATTGCTCCTGCGATTGCAACAGGATTTCCCGTTCTCGTTCTGCCAGCATGTCTTTGAGGCTTAGACCTTCGGAAAATGTTGTTCTTAATCCAGGAATCTGGGCTTTGTCCGGGGTAATAATATCCCCGACGGAGGTAACGATACAACGTTCCACAACATTTTCCAGTTCGCGGATATTTCCCTTCCAGGTCATGCTGACTAATTGTTTGATCAGGGTTTCGGTAAGCTTTTTGTAGCAGTTGTACTTGCGGTTGTACTTATCGATGAAATGCTGAATCAGGGTCGGTATATCCTCGCGGCGTTCTCTTAAAGGAGGGATAGTGATCGGAACGACATTAAGACGGTAAAACAGATCTTCACGGAACAGTCCGAGACTGACCAATTCTGCCAGGTTTTTATTGGTGGCGGCGATCAGCCGGATATCAGTGTGCTGAATCTTGCGTCCGCCGACCCGATAAAATTCCTTGTCCTGGATCACGCCCAGCAATTTAGATTGAAGATGTAGTGGAAGTTCAGTGATTTCGTCGAGAAAAACGGTACCTCCTTCTGCCATTTCCAGCAGTCCAGCCTTGCCTTTTTGATCAGCGCCAGTGAACGCACCTGATTCGTAGCCGAAAAGTTCCGATTCGATGAGGTTTTCAGGGATGGCAGCACAATTGATCTGCATCAGTGCTTTGGTCTTGCGTTCACTGGACCGATGAATGGTTCTGGCCAGCAGGCTTTTGCCGACTCCTGATTCGCCAGTTAAGAGGATGGTCGAATCGGTCGCCGCAACCCGCAATGCCAGATCGATGATTTCCATCATCTTGTCGCTGCAGGTGATGATATCATCCTCGCTGAGCCGTTGGTTACGAGCAGTATCAGCATCAATCTGCTGGCTGTATTGAACCACTGTCAGATCCCAGATAGTGTTGATAACGTATTCAATATCCCCTGTAGCTTTAAAAATCGGTCGCCCTCTAACCAGCAATTTGCGGTTGGTGCTGGTCGAGTAAGTTGCCGTAACCGGGCGCTTGCGTTCAAGTACCAGGAGGCTGGCTGAGCCGGAAAAATAGTTATCCTTGCCGACCAGATCATACAGACTGCGTCCCACCAGCTCCTCATTGGTAAAGCCCGACATTTCTTCAAAGGTTTTGTTGACACCGACGGTGACACCGTTTCCGTCGACGACATAAATGCCGTTATAAAGATTGTCGAAGATGGCCTCAAGAAGCTTTTTATCCATACAACATATTACCTTGTTTGCCGGCCAGAAGCTAGTTGGCTGTCCAGCCGCAATCAACCGTCATTGTGCTGCCGGTGATGCAGCGTGCGGCGTCAGAGCAGAGAAACACCACAACCTCACCGAGCTCATCAGGTTCGACCATTCGTTTAATCGCCTGTTTTTTCAGTAGAACTTTTTCCAGGACCTCTTCGCGGCTGATACCGTGAGTTTTTGCCTGATCTTCGATCTGGTTATCGACCAGCGGGGTGCGCACATAGCCGGGGCAGACACTATTGACGGTGATCCCGTAAGGAGCTCCTTCCAACGCCGTCGTTTTGGTCAGACCATTCATGCCGTGCTTGGCGGAAACATAGGCGACTTTAAATTCGGATGCGCGTAGGCCGTGGACGGAATTCAGATTGATAATCCTGCCCCAGCTGTTTTCGCGCATGGATGGCCAGAAATATTTGGTCAGTAAGAAAGGTGCAGTCAGCATCAGGTTGATAATGAATGTCCATTTTTCCTCTGGGAACGCTTCAATGGGAGCCACATGCTGAATGCCGGCGTTGTTAACCAGAATGTCGCAGCCTCCGCAGGTTTCAAGCACCGCATCTGCCAGAGCACGACAGCCAGCGGTTGTGCTGAGATCGGCCTTGATGAAGATGCCATCGATATTGTTTGCTTCCATGATTCCGGCTTCTTCATTGATGTCGGCCAGAACCACCTTGTCGCCGTTACTGGCTAGTGCTTTGGCGATAGCCAGGCCGATACCGCTGGCGGCACCGGTTACCACTGCAATACGTTGAGTCATACAGGTGCTCTCCTTGGTTATTTCAAGTTGTCAGCAATATGGAAAGGACAGGCGGTTTTCTCTTTGACCAGCTCAAGAGTCGATCCCGGTGCCAGCTCAATCAGGGTCAGCCCTTTTTCGGCATCGATCTGAAAAACCGCCAGGTCAGTGACGACCATATCAACAACATTTTTACCGGTCAGCGGCAGGGTGCAATCGGCCATCAGTTTCGAGGTGCCGTCCTTGGCACAGTGATCCATCATGATGACGATTTTCTTGACTCCGGAGACCAGATCCATGGCGCCGCCCGGCCCCTTGACCATACTGCCGGGAATCATCCAGTTGGCCAGATCGCCATATTGGGAAACCTGCATGGCACCGAGGACTGACATGTCGATATGGCCACCGCGTACCATGGCAAAGGATTCTGAACTGTCAAAAAAAGCGGCGCCGGGCAGCCAGGTGATGGTCTGTTTTCCGGCGTTAATCAGGTCAGCATCTTCTTGACCTTCCTGCGGGAAGGGACCGACCCCCATCAGACCGTTTTCGGCATGCAGGGTGATGGTGATGTTGTCGGGGATATAGTTGGCCACCAGGGTCGGCATGCCGATGCCAAGGTTGGCGTACATGCCATCCTTGAATTCCTTGCTGATGCGTTTTGCCTGCCATTCGCGCGCTGGAGTAAAGCCTTTGACGGTCATCTTGCCGGCCAAGGTGCGTTGCTCAATCGGCTTTTCCAGGTGGCTGCTGATCAGGATGCGGTCGACATAGTTGCCGGGTACATGAATCTGATGGGGATCCAGTTCGCCAATCTCGACCACCTCTTCGACCTCAGCAACAGTGATGCGACCAGCTTTGGCACAGGCAGCGTTGAAATTATTGGCGGTATAACGGAAGATCAGGTTGCCGGCCTTGTCCGCTTTCCAGGCTTTGACGACAGCCAAATCTGCAACAATACTCTCTTCCATGACATACTCTTTGCCGCCAAAGCTCTGGATCGGTTTATTTTCTGCCAGCACTGTCCCAAAGCCGGTACGGGTGAAAAACGCCGGAATACCGGCGCCTCCGGCCCGTAGTTTTTCTGCCAAGGTTCCTTGCGGAGTCAGTTCCAGCTCCAACTCACCACTTAAATACTGTTGTTCAAATAGGGCGTTTTCACCGACGTAGGAGGAAATCATCTTCTTGATCTGCCTGGTTTTGAGCAGCCAGCCCAGGCCGAAATCATCGACCCCGGCATTGTTGCTGACCACAGTCAGGCCTTTAGCGCCACTGTCACGCAGTGCCTTGATTAGATTTTCGGGAATGCCGCATAGACCAAAGCCACCGGCGGCGATGGTCATGTCGTTACTGACCAGTCCTTCGAGGGCTTTGGCGGCATCGGTATGAATTGGTTTCATCGTTTTTCTCCTATAAAAAAGTACAAAGTTCATTTCATCACACAAAGCCACAGAGGCACGGAGGAAATCTCAAAGCATGTAGGCTTTATTGTTTGGTCTGACCCGAGAAGCCTTTTCAAGATACTCTCTTCTGGTAGGCTTAAGCTAGGGCAGCAGAAATTTTAATCCTTTTAAAAGGTTCACCCATTAAAGCTTTTCTTCCCCTGTGTCTCCGTGCCTCTGTGTGATAATCCCGGTTGTTAAACTAGTTCAAAAATCGCCGCTACCGCCTCACCACCACCAATGCACAGGGTAGCCAGGCCGTATTTTTCGCCCCTGACCTTCATCTCGCGCAGCAAAGTCGCCGTCAGCCGTGCGCCGCTGGCGCCGATGGGATGGCCGATTGAGACGGCGCCGCCGTTGACATTGACGCGTTCGGGATCAAGACCCAATTGCTGGATGGCGACAAGGGGCACAGCTGCAAAGGCTTCATTGATTTCGAACAGGCCGATATCTCTCAATTTGAGACCAGCTTTTCGGCAGCATTGGCTGATCGCATCGACCGGAGCTTCAGGGAATTTGTCAGGGTGAATACTGTTAGTTGCGCCGGCAACCAGCCTGGCAATCGGCGTAAGATTGTGAGTTTTTATTGCTTCTTCAGCGGCCAACAGGGAGATTCCCGCACCGTCATTAATGGTCGAGGCATTGCCGGCGGTAATGGTTCCAGTCTTGCTGAAGGCGGGGCGCAACTCCGCTAGTTTATCAATCGAGCCGAGAAAAGGCTCTTCATCGGTGTCAATGGTAATCTCCCCTTTGCGGGACTTGATAATGACCGGCACCAGCTCATCACTGAAAGTACCATTGTTGATGGCCGCCTGTGAGCGCTCGTAAGAGCGTCTGGCATAAGCATCCTGTTGTTCGCGGTTCAGACTGTGGGTCTGAATCCACTCGTCAGTGATCTCCCCCATATGGCGTCCGGAATAGGGGTCACGTAGACCGTCGAAGATGATCAGATCAACCAGCTCACCATTGCCGAGGCGTTGACCGAAGCGCGCTTTAGGCAGGGCATAAGGTGCCTGAGACATACTTTCCATGCCACCGGCCAGGGCAATTCGGGTGCTGCCCAGGGCAATACTATCAGCCGCCAGCAGTAAAGATTTAAGACCACTTCCACAAACTTTGTTGATCGTCATGGCCGCTGTGCTGTCGGGTAATCCGGCCATGCGCATGGCCTGACGTGCCGGAGCCTGAGCTGCGCCCCCCTGGAGAACCTGGCCGATAATCACTTCATCGATCAGCTCTGCAGGCAAATCCAGACCTTCAAGAATATTTTTGATGACCTGTGAAGCAAGGTCGGCGGCACTTATTTGGCTGAGTGTGCCGCCAAAAGAGCCAAAGGGTGTGCGTTTTGCCTGGACGATATAGCTACTGTTCATCATCAGATCCTTTATTGGTGTAATGGTTATCTAGACTGTGTCCTTTTAGCAAAGACTATTCCATGATAAAAAAATGTTTTAATTCGCCTGTTTGCTGTCTCCTATGTGGTAAGTAATTATTTGTTTTGATGCTATAAATAGTCAGAATAGTTTATTAAATAAGAAAAAATCAATATAAACATATATTTACAGCTGACTCAAAAAAAACTATAAATATCAAATATGACTCAAAAAACTTTCCAAAAGGTATGCAATTCTTTTTTTCATGAAATATGATCAACAGTCCTGACAGAATAAGTTAACTTTTAATGGGTGTAATAAACAATGGTTGTTGACAAAGGTAAGAAGATTGTATTAATAAATTGGTCATACCAGTCTCGCAGTTTAGGCCTTGCTGTTTAATTTTTATTTGATACCGCTGGCAGAGTGATTGATCTGCAGGGAGAAGGTGTTATGGTAGGAAAAAACCTGGTTCAGGGTTTTATTGAGGGTGCCAGTCGCGTTGGTGCAACAGTGACTCACTGTACGACTCTGGCAGCTGCCGCCGATTATGTTGCGCGTACAGCGGTCGGCAGAACTTTGGTTCCTCAGACGGCACTAGCGGAAAAGTTCCAGTTGCAGCCATTGCTGGAAGCGGCTGGAGTGGACGTTTTCGCTGGTAGCTTCCGTGACGCTGGTCAGTTGCCCGGAGCCGGGGTGACATTCTGTAATTTTGCCATGGCCGATACCGGTACGGTTGTTCTCGACAGTACCAGTGAAAATGTCCGACTCGCCACCACCATTCCTGAAGTGCATTTTGTTATTCTCGATCCGGCTAAAATCCTGAGCGATAATCTGGCCGCAGTTCCTTCCATGAACAGGCTGTACGCAGGTTCTGACCCACGCTTTGTCGCCTATATTACCGGTCCCAGTCGTACTGCCGACATAGAACGAGTACTGACTATCGGCTGTCATGGTCCCCGCGAGCTCCATATTCTGCTTGTCCCCGATGTCTCTGATGACCTGATGGAAATATAGGAGAGCTGGACGCGGGTAAAAATCGGGCGCGATAAATCGTGCCCCTACGAAATTGATCCATATCGCCGCTCCAATGGGGGCAATTTATAACACCCGCCGCTGTTGATTTGATCACGAAAAAATCTGCCAACGATCGCTTTAGGAGAAAAACATGGCCGCTACCGCTGATTTTAAAAAAAGCGTCGAGAATGCTCTTGCTAAGCCCAAACTCAGTGAGGCTTTACACCTGTTTGGCGATGCCTATCTGATTGCCCGGGAAAATGCTTTTCGTGGGCTCGATTTTGATCAACTGCGGACCGAGCTGGCGACCATTAAAGATGATGTCAGGGTGCGGCGCAAGGAACTGCTTGCACAATTTATCGATAATGCCGAGGCGGCAGGTTCTAAAGTCTTTGTCGCCAAAGACACCCGCGAGGCCAATGCGTATGTTGTCAATCTGGCCAAGGAGAAAAATGCCGGACTGATAGCCAAATCCAAGTCGATGGTATCTGAAGAGGCACATCTCAACAAAGCTTTAGAGGCAGCCGGGGTTCGTGCTGCGGAAACCGATCTGGGTGAGTGGATTGTTCAACTGGCTGGTCAGCGCCCCTCCCATCTGGTGATGCCCGCCATTCATATGTTCAAGGAGGAAGTCGCCGAACTGTTCAGTAAAGAGATTGGCGAACCTCTCGAAGCAGATATCAGAACCCTTGTCGATGCTGCCCGCAAGCAGCTGCGCAAGGACTATTTTGATGCTGATATCGGGCTGACCGGAGCCAACTTCCTGGTAGCTGAAACCGGTGGTATCGGCCTGGTCACCAACGAAGGAAATGCCCGCTTGTGTGCTACCCTGCCGAAGGTTCATGTGGTGTTTGCCGGTATCCACAAGCTCGTCCGCAATATTGAAGATGCCGTCAAGATCACCCGGCTGTTGCCGCGCAATGCCACCGGTCAGTTGCTGACCTCCTACGTGACCTGGATTCGTGGAACCGTGCCGACTCCCGGCAATGATAAAGAACAACACATCGTGTTGATTGATGGTGGCCGAGAGGCGCTCTACGAATCTTCCGTATGCCGCGATGCCCTGCGCTGCATTCAGTGTGGTGCCTGTGCCAATGTCTGCCCGGTTTATCAGTCCGTCGGTGGTCATGTCTTCGGCAGCATTTACATTTCTGCCATCGGTATTATCCTCACCGCTTTTTATGAGGGACTTGACAAGGCCAAGGAAATCACCCGCGCCTGTATCGGTTGTCGTTCCTGTACTGCTGTCTGTCCGGCCAATATCGACCTGGAAGAGATTATTCTTCATCTGCGCCAACAGGTCACCAAAGAATACGGAATGGGGCTGGTCAAAAACATCACCTTCAAGGCGGTTATGCGTAATCGCGCCCTGTTTCACAACATGATCAAGGCCGCATCCAAGTTGCAGAAACCGGTAACCCAGAAAAAAGAAGGAAAGTCGGCCACCCGGGTGATCCGTCATTTGCCCATGCACTTTATGGAGAAGGATCTGACCCAGTGGCGCGATCTGCCGGCGGTGGCGCCCAGATCGTTCCGCGATCTGTTTGCTGAGATGGATCAGAAGCTTGAAAAACCCCGCTACCGGGTCGGCTTCTTTGTCGGCTGTGGGGCCGATTTTGTTTATCCCGAGGTCGGCGTTAGTCTGGTCAAGGTCCTCAACCATCTCGGGGTCGAGGTTGTTTTTCCGCGCGCTCAGAACTGTTGTGGTATTCCCGCCCTTTATGCCGGTGATACGCAAACCGGGGTTGAGCTTGCCAAGCAGAACGTCAAAGCGTTTTATGAAGCCGATGTCGATTATGTGTTGTGTGTCTGTCCGACCTGCACCATGGGGGTGAAACGCGACTTTGTTGAACGGTTGGTGGATGACCCGATCTGGTCGGAGCGTGCCATCAGTCTGTCAGAAAAAACCATGGATGCCGTTGCTTTTCTGGAGAATGTCCTCAATGCTTCCGATCTGCTCAAGGCAACCTCCAGCGCCAGTGTCACTTATCATGACTCATGCCATTTAAAGCGTGGTAACGATGTCTGGCAGGAACCGCGCTCGCTGCTAAAGGCAACCGGTTACCAACTTGAGGAGATGAAGAACAGCGATCGCTGTTGCGGTTTCGGTGGTACCTATTCGTTTTTGAGTCACCCGCAGATTTCTCGCCAGATCGCCGGTGACAAGGTTGCGAGTATCAATGCAACCGGGGTCAAAACCGTTGCTATGGATTGCCCTGGTTGTATGATTATGGTCGGCGGGAGTATGGGCAAGGCCGATTCGACGGTGCGCTGTGCACATACCATGGAGTTGCTGGCCGAGTCCATTGACGTAAAGCCGTAGCGGCAGGTTCAAAACCTGTCGATGGCCATTAAAAAACAAATTGTGGAGAATTCAATATGAGTGGACGTCTACCCGTTGTCGACAACTTATGTCGTAATCCGGAAAACCACCAGCACCATATCTGTGAACTCAAATCCGCCGGGCGTTACGATGAGATTCAACGTCTGGCTGTTGAACCACGCTTTGTCTGTGGTAATTGCGGTAGTAAAGCCAACGAAGCCGGGGCCCTGTGTGCCCCTGGCCCCTGGCACGAGTAACAAGCTCAAGGTAGAAAAAAAGGAAAACAATCATAGCGGTCAAGAATTTTATTGACAGGGTCGGGGTGGTTATTATATAAAATGGTCTTACCAGCATCTTATTGGCTTAGATGGTACCCGGCAGTTGCCGGTAAAAATATACACCAAAAAAATTTGTTTGTTGCCGTGAGACTCTCTCTCCCACGTGCTTGGCCCCGTCAGGATCTCCTCCCTGTCGGGGCATTTTTTTGATGGCGTCGCAAAAACTCACCAACTGTTGTATTGCTACAAATATCTCACTGCTTCAACGTAAATAAGTGCGCCTCGTTGCTCGACATTTGCGCGCCTTGCTTAGCCATCATCATTAGGGTCAGAAGTTTTTCATGTAGGTGTTGATTTCCCAATCGGTGACGGCGGTTCGCCAGGCGTCCCATTCTTTTTCTTTTCCTTCAATATATTTAGCGTAAATGTGATCACCCAGGGCCTCTTTTGATAAGGGGTTGCTCTTGAGTGCCTCTATAGCTTCATGCAGGTTGGCGGGCAGACAGGTAACCCCGGCAGCATCCATCTCTGTCTGGGTCATGTGGTAGATATCGACATTGACCGGGTCGGGCGCTGGAAGTTTGTTGGTAACGCCATCCAGACCGGATTTGAGCATCATCGCCAGGGCAAGATAGGGGTTGCAGGAAGGGTCGGGGCTGCGCACTTCGGTGCGGGTGCTTAAGCCGCGGGATGAGGGGATGCGCACCAGAGCTGAACGGTTGGAGCCCGACCAGGCGACATAAACCGGGGCTTCATAACCAGGAACCAGGCGCTTATAGGAGTTGACCAATGGGTTGGCGACCGCAGTAAAGCTGCGTGCATGGGTTAAGATGCCGGCGATATAGTGGTAGGCAGTGGTGCTGAGTTTAAGAGGGCCGTTCTCGTCAAAGAAAGCGTTGGTGCCATCAAGGTTGAACAGCGATTGGTTGGTATGCATTCCCGAGCCGTTGATGCCGTAGACCGGTTTAGGCATAAAAGTCGCGTGAAATCCATGCTGGGCAGCGATTGAGCGCACTACCCACTTGAAAGTTACCGTATTGTCGGCTGCGGTCAGGGCATCGGAGTATTTGAAGTTGATCTCGTGTTGTCCTTCAGCAACCTCGTGATGGGAGGCTTCGACCTCAAAACCCATGGCTTCGAGGGTGTCGATAATCTCACGGCGGCAATTGATGCCGGTATCATCGGGGTCGATATCAAAATAGCCGGCGACATCATTGGTGCGGGTTGAAAGGATCCTGTTTTCATCCTTTTGAAACAGGAAAAATTCACACTCGGTACCGACGTTCATGGTGTAGCCGAGGTCTTTGGCCTCAGCCAGAATCCTCTTTAAATTAACCCGCGGACAACCAATAAAAGGGGTACCGTCAGCCTTGTAGACATCGCAGATAATCCGAGCGGCATTGACACCGTCCTTATAGCGCCACGGCAGGATAACAAAGGTGTTATAATCGGGTTTAAGATACATGTCCGACTCATTAATTCGGACAAAACCGTCAATCGACGACCCATCGAACATCATCATGCCATCGAGTGCCTTGTCGATCTGGCTGATCGGTAAAGAAACGTTCTTCATGAAACCGAAGATGTCAACAAATTGGAGACGGAAAAAATTAACATTGTGTTCCTTGATGGCTTCCATAATCTCGTTACGGGTCATAAGTGCTCTCCTGATGGGTCGAGGTTGATGAGAAGTGACGATGACGGGTCAACTGATAGCATAGCATTCTACTTGATTATTGTTTGTTGATAAAGCGGCTCTTTGTGATCCACATGTTTAATTCTCTGTCCAGGAGAGGGGACTAATAACAGCAACTGCACACCGACCGGAGTCGCTTCGGTCATGCGTGATGTTAGCGATGCCTGGGAACGGGAGAAAAGGTTGAGGGGGCGGATAGCTCAGCTGGAAAAGCCCTGATCCGTTGAAATCAACATTTACGTCAACGTCAAAACCGTTGGGGTCGTGGCCACATACACCGCCACACTTTTTTGTCATGCCACAAAAGAGTACCTGACCAGTATCTTTTTTTTGCGGTGACGCCGACAGGAAATTGATCTTTAGAAATCAGTTAGTTGAAAGTTCCCTCTACCTGCTGTAAAGCTACTATTTGTTAAATAGCCCTCTCGGAGCTCACGGTATGGATCAGGCAATAACTTACAATTTCGACGAATCACCCTCGCGTGAGGGTACCTTCACAGAAAAGTACGACGTGCGCAAGCACCTCTTTGACAGCGCCAACGTCACTCCGCTGTGGGTAGCCGATATGGATCTGCCAGCGCCGAAGTTTCTGAGCGACGCACGACGTGAGCGCGTCGGCCTTTACGGCGGTACCTTCTTCGGACCTGCGGGCGAAGGCTGGTTCCGGATCAACTGCGCCCACCTCCATTTCCAGCTTTACCCCGCCATCGATAAAATTGTCGAGGAGTTCACGTCATGATTTGAACGCTTCTTGAGGGCGGATTGTCTTACAGCCAAAGGAGGACCCCCATGAAACCATGCTTTGCTCACCCTTGAGCCTTATGTCAATCAGACAAAAAAACCCTCGACTACCAGAGAAATACTGATAGTCGAGGGCCCGTTAAGCTGGTCGAAATACGCCGCAAAAATTTTAGCAGACGATGGATTACTTGGCGGCGGTTTTCGCTTTTTCAGCTTCTTTCGCCAGCAGTTCCTTGGAAAGGTCGAGGCTTTTGTTCAGACTGTCTTGAAACAACGAAAAGCCATTGTTGATTGCATCGTTCCAGATACCAACCAACGGCAGGGCTTCTTTGGGCAGTTTCTCGGTGGTCTTGTCCGCCAGTTTCTTTGATTCTTTTTTAATCACTTCTGCCTGGGCGAAGACATTTTTGCTGAACTGCTCAAGCACCTCGACGCTTTTAGCCGGAGCGGTTTCACTGGTCCAGTCCACATTTAACTGACCATCCACATAGCTCTGCAGATTGTTCAAGGATTTTTGTTGATCCTTGAACAGCAGATCCGTTCCATTTTTCACTTCAGTCGGTACGTTTGGCATGATTGCGATCAGTGAATCGGTCAGCTTTGCAGCCTGGCTGGAAAAAGCACTCATTGTCTCGAAGCCGATTTTTGCTGCATTCTTGTTGAAGTCAACGATCTGTTTGTTGAAATCTTTAGTGTCCATTTTTTATCTCCTTTTTGTAGGGTGGCGTTTTTGTTGTCCGCTTATTGTTTGTTTTTATAAACGAACCTTAAACAAACGTCAAGCATAAAAAACATCTCCTTGTTATTTTTCTCGCCGAGAGCTACAGTTCAAGCAAAAAATAAACAAAAAGTCGTCTGTCAGTTTTTCTCTTCCTTGTAAGGAACATCGGTATGATTCTTAAAGAACAGAAAGAGCTGTTTCGTAAACGGGTCGGAAAAATTCTCGAGCAGCGCCGCATGGAAAAAGGGCTGAGCAGGAAGGAGTTGGGCAACATCCTTGGTTACAAGGGCGATAGCGCAGTCCAGGTTGTGGCCCGATTTGAGGCAGGTCGTGCCGGGGTCCCAAAAGCAAAACTCGACCAGCTCCTTAAAATTCTAGAAATAAAAAATGAGGACTTTGGTTTGGGTGCTTCCAAGTCGTTGAAAAGTTTCATCACGACTGGCAGCTTTCTTGGGACTTCGATGGTTCCCTGGGGAGATACGATGTTGAATTTTCTTGAAACTACCGAAAATAATTTTTTCCGCCAGACAATGAGTGATGACGATGAAGAAGAATCCGTGGATTCTGACGCTGACGCCTATAAGGGGGTGTTGCGTCTGTTACGTCTTCACCGTGCCTCAAAAGAGGTGCCGCCCCTGAGCCTGATTGACAGGATCGATCTATGCGACACCCTCTGTGCCGGAGATGAAGAACTGCTGACTGACTTGCTGTCGCATCTGGAAATTGACCCTGAAGAGGCTTATGTCGAAATTGAGCAGCAACTGCTCAGACGACTGAAAGACCGTTAGTGTAGCCAATGGTGGGGTTTTGTGCTGCTGAGGGGAAGGTAAAATTGTTTTTTTCCTGCCGTCTGAGAAAGAAATTGACGCGCTTGTTTATTTCCTTTACTTTTGCTTATTAAAAGGCTAATGTTTGTTTATGAATTGTTTAAGAGTCAAGGTTTGGGTAGACACTTCTTGTCCTCAGTCAATGAGCACCGTGGCATGTTGTTAAGCATGCCCCCTTTGAAGGGAGCAACCGATGGATGATTTTTTTAAACAACAGGCAGGGTGGCTGGATGCCTGGCGTGAGCAACAGCAAAAACTCACAGAACAGTATGCAAGGTGGGGCGAAGATTTGACCAAGGGAGTTGGCGGTGGGCCCCAGCAGCAGGTTCCGACTAATTTTGAAGATGTATTGAAGATGCAGCAAGAGCTCTTTGAGCAGTTTTCGGGCTTTGGTACCGATCTGCAGCAAAACCTTCAGAAACTTTGGGGTGACAAGTTGCCAAAGGAACTATTACAGCAGTTCAATTTCAACCTCCTGCAGGAATTCTATAAAAGCTGGCTAGGCAGCATGGAATTTCCCGGTGGTATGCAGAACCCGTTCATGGGCGGTCAGAACTGGGCGGATCCGAGCAATTTCCTGAAAAGTTTCATGAAACAACAAAATCCATTTTTCTCTGTCTTCAGCAGTCGCAACCTGGTGGACGAATTGCAGCAGATGTTCGGGTTTATGCAAGGTGGCCGTGCCGCCGGTGGCGATCTTTATAGTCAGCTCTTCACAACCTATCAGGGGTTCATCAACCGGTTGGCCACTACCGGAACCAGTCAGGGTTTCGACCAGTTGCTCGACACCTTCAATAGCTGGCAGGAGCAGGCGGATAAGTATCTACTCGCCCCGCAAGTCGGTGTCAACCGCGAGACCTCACAGGAATTTTCCAAGGTCATCAGTCTCTCTTTTGACTATATAAAATCCTTTGCCTCCATGGCGAAGCTGATTGAAGAAACCTCGAGGAAATCGGGCAACCGTTTCCAGGCAAAGTTGGTTGAGCGTTCGTTGAACAATGAACCACCGATCAAATTTGATGACTTTTGTAGTCTCTGGACCAAGGAAAACGAGGCTGTTTTTCTCGAGGTGTTCGGTAGTGAGGGTTACGCAAAAACACAACGGCAATTCACCTCAGCAGGGCTGCGCCTGAAAATGCAGATTAACAAATTGGTTGAAAAGGGTCTGGACCAGACGCCGATTGCTTTGAAACGTGACGTCGATCTGGCGGTCAAGGAGATCACTGAGCTCAAACGTGAACTACGCAAATCCCGCAAGCAGAATCAGGAATTGATGTCTGCTGTACAGATCGCCCGGGAGGCAGTCGCCGCCAGTGACGAGCGCTTTACGCAGCTTGAGAAGTCTTTGGAAACCGTTCAGGCGCTGGCAGAATCCGCCGATAAGGCGGCGAAGTTGGCAGCGACCCGGCAGGTGGAGCCGGCCGGTTCCAGTGCAACGTCTGTTCCGGTCAAAAAGGCAACTTCGACCAAACGGGCAACCCCGGTCAAAAAGGCAACTTCGACCAAACGGGCAACTCCGGCCAAAGAAAACAAAACCAGCGGGGCTAAAAAACCTGCAGCCAAACCGACTGAATGAGTGAGGACCAGATGATGAATTACACACAACAGTTCCAGGAATCGATGGACGAATTAAAAACCTTTGCGGAAAACCTCAAAAAGGGTGTTGAAAATCTGGCTGCGATCGATGAGGTCACCCTGGCTCAGAGCCCCAAAGAGCTGGTCTTCGAGGACGGAAAACGTAAGTTGTATCGTTACCAGGCACGGACCAAAGATATTTGTCCAGTGCCGACCCTGATTGTTTATGCCATGGTCAATCGTTATACCATGCTCGACCTGCAGCCGAACCGCTCGATGATCCGCAACCTGCTCGATCAAGGACAGGATATATATCTGATCGATTGGGGCTATGCCGACCGCATGGACCGGCACCTGACCATGGACGACCTGATCAACGGATTTATCGACGACTGCATCGATCATATTTGTCAGCAGCACCAGCTTGAGGCCATCAACTTGCTTGGCGTGTGCCAGGGGGGAACATTTTCAACTATCTATGCGGCCTTGCATCCGCAAAAGGTGAAGAATTTAATCACGATGGTGGCGCCGGTCGACTTTGAAACCAACGACAGCCTGCTGTTTGTCTGGGGTAAGGAAATGGATGTCGATCTGCTGATCGACGCCTACGGGATCGTCCCGGGGGATCTGATGAACCAGGCTTACCAAATGCTCCAGCCCTTTACCCTGTCGGTGCAGAAATATATCAACATGGTCGATATCATGGCCGATGAGGAAAAGCTCGGCGATTTTATGCGGATGGAAAGCTGGATTTTCGACAGCCCTGATCAGCCGGGCGAAGTCCTGAGGCAGAACGCCAAGGATCTGTTCCAGGAAAATAAACTGGTCAAGGGTGAATTTGAACTTGGCGGGCAGATTGTTGACCTGAAACAGATTGGCATGCCGGTTCTTTGTATCTACGCTGACTACGACACCCTGGTGCCACCGGTCTCGGCAAAAAAGTTGCTCGAATATGTAGGGACCAAGGACAAGCAGGAACTTTCCTTTCCGGTCGGGCATGTTGGTATGTTCGTTTCCGGAAAAACCCAGGCCACTCTGGCTCCCAGGGTTTCGGATTGGATCAACCAGAGAATTTGACGGTTGCGCCAAACATTTTCCCGCAGACAATGCTGCGGTTTATTTCACAGAACATGGAGAAGGTATGAACATCAAGAGTAACGTTTTTGTTGTCACCGGTGCGGCGCGCGGCCTCGGTTTTGCTATCGCTAAAGATATCGCCGGCGTTGGTGGTAACCTGGCCCTGATCGATATGAATCAGGAAGGACTGGATCAGGCCGCCGCCATGTTGAGTGAATATGACGTGGTCATACGCAGTTATGTCGTAAACGTCGCCAAGGAGACCGAGGTGGTCGCCGTATTCGACCAGATTCAGCAGGACTTCGGACAGATTGACGGGCTGGTTAACAATGCTGGTATCACCCGCGATGCACTGTTGGTGAAGCAGAAGGACGGTGAGATCGAAAAAATGAGTATTGAGGCCTGGCAGCAGGTTATTGACGTCAACCTGACCGGGGTTTTCCTCTGTGGTCGCGAGGCCGCCGGCAAGATGCTTGAACACGGCCGTAAGGGTGTAATCGTCAATATCAGCAGTGTCAGTCGGGACGGCAATATCGGGCAGAGCAATTATTCTGCTGCCAAGGCTGGAGTTTCCGCCTTGACTGCAACCTGGGGAAAAGAACTGGCCCGGAATGGTATCCGCGTCGGTGCTGTTGCTCCGGGTTTTGTAAACACCGATATGGTGAGCTCGATTCCGGAAACTGTCCTCAATAAAATCAAAGGACTCATTCCCTTGCGAAGGCTGGCTGAGCCTGAAGAGATTGCGCACACGGTTCGTTATATTTTCGAAAATGATTATTTTACCACCAGAACCATCGCGATTGGTGGTGGCATGCAAGTCTAGTCCCCTTTAACCCATAATCTATTACATCTTGCTTGTCTTTTGACGCGTCACAACTGCGTTATGACTAACGCTGATTTGCTGTGGCTAGGCAGCGTCGGTAACGCCTTGTTGACTCGCCAAAATCCGGCGCGATTATTGCGTCCTTCTAGGAGCCTGTCGGCTCCTAGAAGGACGTTGCCGGTGAATCTTTGTCGCCCGCTCCTGAAAATAAACGGATTCCGTATCCTTTCTGCATTTAAATAAGGTGAAACTCGATGAACCAGGTTTATATAATTGATGCATTACGCACTCCTTTCGGCAGTTTTGGCGGCGTCCTGGCCGATGTGCCTGCTACCCAACTTGCCGCAACGGTCACTAGAGCGCTGATCGAACGAAACGATGTTGATCCGGCGCAGATAGACCAATATATTGCCGGGCAGGTTGTCTCAACTGGTTGTGGTCAAGCTCCGGCCCGGATTGCCATGCGCACGGCTGGGATTCCGGATACGGTCCCTGCCATGACCATCAACAAAGCTTGTGGCAGCGGCCTGAAGGCGATGATGCTGGTCGCCGATGCGATCCGCCTGGGAGATAACCATCTGGCCATTGCCGGCGGAATGGAAAATATGTCGCGCTACCCTTACGCGCTGCTTAACGCGCGTTTTGGCCTGCGCATGGGCAATGATCAGGTTGTCGATCTGCTCCTCCACGATGCCCTGCTTGATCCTGAGAGTGGCCGGCACATGGGGGATATCACTGAGGGGGTGCTTGTCGAGCACGGGATCACCAGGGAAGCTCAGGATGAGTATGCGATCAGCTCCTATCAACGCGCTCAAGCGGCGATTGAGCGCGGCTTTCACAGCAGAGAGATCGTGCCGGTTGTGAAGTCGACTCGCAAGGGAGAAGTTGTTGTCGACTGTGACGAGGAGCCCAATCGGGTCAATTTTGACAAGTTTGCTGAATTGCGACCCGCTTTCAAAAAAGATGGCACCGTGACGGCAGGAAATGCATCGACGATCAATGATGGTGCCGCCTTTGCTGTGCTTGCCAGTGGCGCCGCGCTAAAAAAATACGGGCTGAAACCGAAAGCCCGAATGATTGCCTCAGCCACCAACAGCCTGCATCCAACCCAGTTTCCTGTTGCCCCGATCGGAGCGATCGAGCGGGTCTGCCGCAAGGCCGGTATGACTCTAGACCAGATTGACTTGTTTGAGATTAATACCGCCTTTGCTGCTGTCGCACTGATGTCGATCAAGACGCTGAATATCCGTCGAGAAATAGTCAACATCAACGGTGGTGCCATTTCTATCGGGCACCCGGTTGGTGCCAGCGGTGGTCGCCTGGTGGCAACACTGCTCAATGGATTGGAAGAGACTGGTGGACGCTACGGTTTGGCCACGCTCTGTATCGGCGGCGGTGAAGCCGTCGCAGCGATCTTTGAGCGGATTTAGATTCTAGTACCCTGTAACCCACAATCTATCGCATCTTGCTTGTCTTGTGACGCGTCAACTGCGTTATGAACATCGCTGATTAGCTATGGCCAGGCAGCATCGGTCATGCCTTTTTGACGCGCCAAAATCCTGCGCAATCTTTGCGACATTTTATGCGTTACCGGGTCCTAGAGGAGTTTTCTTATCCCTGAACGAAAACCGTAAGGATACGACATTTTAATTTGCCAACCACGCATCCCCTATACCTGGCGGATGCGTGGTTGT
>CAZMFD010000004.1:79337-93685 GCA_964565445.1 uncultured Geobacteraceae bacterium | reverse complement strand
CTGGCAATATCCTCGTGGTCGTACGCCCACTTGCAGCATCCCGCTTCAGCATAGACATCATACTCGCGAACCTGATCCCGCAATACTTCAACGAGATATTCCTTGTCTTCATATAATGACGGATTCCTCGCCACATGAAACACGGGATCTGCCAACCATTTTGGCAAATCGCCATTATCGTATTGTTCACGGGTAATCTGCTCAAGCTCTGTAAAGAGTTGTTCCATAATCACCTTCCTTAATTGACATCCAAACACGCTTCCACCCCAGAGAGATTTCGTCTGATCGTAGCACAACGACCATTATAGTCATCCTGCATTCAGATTGGAAACGAATAGCTTACCTACAAAAGTGAACCATCCTTTAGATTGGCACTGTCTGTGCTAGTTCCTTTCTCTAAGAACAACACCAAGAAAGGAAAACCCACCGATGTTTCATCAGAATCAGCTATTATTCCGCGCCCTGCTCGATATCGGCAAAGAACTCGCAGCAATCACTGATATTGATCCGCTATTGCAGCGAATTCTCCAAGTATCTCAAGACGTTTTCACCTTTGACAATGCCATTATCCGTTTGCTTAACCCTGAAACAAACACCCTGGAAACGGCTGCCAGCTATGGTTACAACGATGATGCTGTCTCTCATCCCATCGCCCTCGGCCAGGGGGTTATGGGCAAGGCTGCTAAATTCGGACGTCCCTATGTGATTAATAATATTGCAATGGAAGTTGATTATATCCCCGGCATCGACGCCGCACGCTCGGAAATGGCTGTCCCCCTGATCGCACGTGACAAGGTGATTGGCGTCTTTAACGTCGAAAACTGCCAGACGGATGCCTTTACCGCCCAGGATTGCGACACCCTGGCGATTCTGGCAGGACAGGCTGCAGTTGCCATCGACAACGCACGTCTTTATCGTGATCTATGCCAGGTGTCACGAGAGAAAGAACAGCTTAATCACCTGAACGAACAGATTCTGGCCAGCATCAGTATTGGTCTGTACACGGTTGACCAGCATCTGCGCATCACCTCATGGAACCGCAGTATGGCACGCATGAGTGGCATCAGCACCGCTGAAGCCGGCGGCAAGTCATTGCTCGAACTGTTCCCAACCCTGGAAGAGGAGGGAATTTCAGACCGCCTGCAAGAGGTTTTAATGAGCGGCGAAGCCCAGCAGTTACGCATTATTCACCGCGGCCAGAGCGGTCAGAACCGCCTGCAGAATCGCTTTTTATCGCCCCTTAAGGACGAAAACGAAACCGTTGGGGCAGTTATCGTGGTGGAAGATATCACTGAATTCGAACAATTACTGGCTCAGACCATTCAATCGGAAAAACTCGCTGAGGTCGGCCGCATGAGCGCTGGTATTGCCCATGAAATCAACAACCCCTTAGCTGTCATCAGCTATGCCTGCCAGATTCTTGGAGAGACCGAAACCCCCTCGGAACCAGGACGTGAGTTGCTCGAACGCATCGCCCTGGAGGTGGAGCGGTTGTCCCATCTGACCTCGGAACTGCTGACCTATTCCGGACGGCAGGAGGATCGCCGCGCCCCGACCGATCTCAATCAAACCATAGATGATGTATTGACCCTGCTGACCTACGAAATCAAAAAGCATCAGGTTCACATCAGCAAAGATTTTCACGAGTTGCCATTACCTGATGTCGATGCCAACAAGTTCAAGCAGATTTTTCTCAACCTGATTCTCAATGCGATCCAGGCTATGGAAACACAGGGAACAATCCACATCAGCACCTGCTGTACGCCGGAAGCTTTGCTAATCCACATCACCGATAACGGTCCGGGAATTCCCGATCACATCAAAGAACAGATTTTTGAACCCTTTTTCACCAATCGCAAAGATGGTACCGGTACCGGACTGGGGCTCTATCTGTGCCGTAAAATCATGACCGCTTATCAGGGCAGTTTGACAGTGGCTGACAACCCAAAAGGCGGCACCTGTTTCACGTTACAGATGCCTATCTGATTGCACTTTTTTTATCCATTCCCCCTGCTGAATGCTTAAAAAAAGATCACATCGACACCAATTTTGAAAGTTATTAAGGGACAAACCGCCACTAGCCACAGTTGGCACAGACCATGCTAAACAACAGGGCAGCCCGTCATCAATCGAACATCCTGATCCGGGCATCAGCGCCACGACGGCGTTACAACTTGAAGACAATCGAGCAAAGGCGCTCTGCACCCACATCGTTGGGTTCATTGCGTCTTTTGTATTTTAACACCGACAAAGGAGAGGTCAGCAGATGAAAAAAGTAGAATGCATTATCAAACCGTTCAAGCTTGAAGACGTCAAGAGCGCTATCTGTGAGCTTGGCATCACCGGCATGACCGTTAGTGAGGTCCGTGGCTTTGGTCGTCAAAAAGGGCACACCGAACTTTATCGTGGGGCTGAATACCAGGTTGATTTTATCCCGAAAATTAAACTTGAACTGGTCACCAACGATGACCGCGTCGCTGAACTGGTTGAGGCGATTACAACCGCCGCAGGAACCGGACGTATCGGCGACGGTAAAATCTTTGTCAGCAATATTGAGCAATCGATCCGCATCCGTACCGGAGAATCCGGCGAAGAGTCTCTTTAGTTCTGCATAGACTTAAAAACAACCCCTAATTCGCGCTTAAAAGGAGATACAAGAATGAAAAAACAACTGACATTACTGGCTGGTCTGGTTTTACTGCCAAGCCTTGCTGTGGCTCAAGAGACGGTGGGTGCCGAAGTCGCTTACATCTTCAACAGCTTTTCTTTTCTGATCAGCGGTGTGCTGGTCATGTGGATGGCCGCTGGCTTTTCCATGCTCGAAGCCGGGCTGGTACGTTCAAAGAACGTTGCAACCATCTGCTTGAAAAACATCTCCCTGTACTCCATCGCCGGCATCCTCTACTACCTGATCGGCTACAATTTGATGTACTCAGGTGTTGATGGTGGCTTCATGGGCAGCTTTGGACTCTGGGGGGCAGATGATGCTGCCGCTTTAGGTGGTGATTATTCGGGTGGGTATTCCGCCGGTTCTGACTGGTTCTTCCAGATGGTTTTCGTTGCCACTGCTGCATCGGTCGTTTCCGGTACCGTTGCCGAACGCATCAAACTCTGGCCTTTTTTAGGTTTCGTTGTTGTTCTGACCGCCATCATCTACCCGATCCAGGGTGCCTGGAGTTGGGGTGGGGGTTGGTTGAGTGAAATGGGTTTCTCCGATTATGCCGGGTCAACCATCGTTCACTCTGTTGGAGGCTGGGCCGCTCTGACCGGTGCCATTATTCTCGGAGCGCGGACCGGAAAATTCGGCAAAGATGGACGGGTTACACCTCTTCCCGGCTCCAATATGCCCCTGGCTACCCTGGGAACCTTTATCCTGTGGATGGGCTGGTTCGGTTTTAATGGTGGTTCGGTTCTGGCCCTGGGCTCAGCCGACGCAGTCATTGAGATGTCCAATGTTTATCTGAACACCAATCTTGCCGCTGCCGGTGGTGTCGTTGCCGCCATGATCATGCTCCAACTTCTGTATAAAAAAGTCGACCTCTCCATGGCCCTCAACGGTGCTCTCGCCGGCCTGGTATCGATTACTGCAGAACCTGCGTCCCCATCCCCTGGTATGGCGGTGATTATCGGTGCCATTGGTGGTATTCTGGTCGTTTTGGCGATCCCTCTGCTTGACAAACTCAAAATCGATGACGTTGTCGGTGCCGTTTCAGTCCACCTGGTCTGCGGCATCTGGGGCACCCTGGCGGTACCTCTGACTAATTCAGATGCCAGCTTTGTGACCCAGTTTGTTGGTATTATCGCTGTCGGCGCCTTCGTCGTCATTGCCAGTGCTCTGGCATGGCTGGCACTGAAATTCACTGTCGGCATCCGCGTCAGCAAAGAGGTTGAAATGAACGGTTGCGACTCATCCGAACTCGGGATGGAAGCCTACCCCGACTTCCGCGGTGGGTCCTCCGGAATGTCATCATACTAACGAATATCGATCTGAATAACCGCAACAATGCTTAAACCAAAAACCCGGACGTGCTGAAACCTTAAGCGGTAACAGCACGTCCGGTCACGTAAGGATCCCGCATGAAAAAAGCCTTGATCGCTGATGACGAACCCCTGATCCGCAGGCAGGTCGCCGATACCTTAAGCGACTACGGTTTTGATGAACTTTTTGAAGCTGCCGACGGCTCACAGGCAGTTACCCTGGCATTGGCCCATCAGCCCCTGTTGATCGTCATGGATGTCACCATGCCGCTGATGGACGGGATCACGGCTGCCGCCACCATCAACAAAAACCCCACTGGCGCCCTGGTGCTGCTGACTGGCACCACGGATAATGATACTGTTTCACGGGCCATTGACGCCGGGGTCCATCACTACCTGATGAAACCGTTCCGCGCTGACCAGCTCAAAATTACTGTCGACATGGCGATCCATCAATTTATCCAACTGTCCAATCTACGTGACGAGGTCGCCGCCCTTAAAGAGAGTCTGGAAACCCGCAAGCTGGTCGACCGCGCCAAGGCACTGCTGATCAGAAACGGGATGACGGAACCTCAGGCTCATCGCAAGATCCAGAAACTGGCGATGGATAAACGTAAAAGCATCAGCCAGGTTGCTGAAGCGATTCTGCTGACGGAGGGATGATCTGAGCGGGCATCGTAGCAGCCATATCGGTGCCATGAACCTGACTAATCTGCCCCCTTGGTCGATTGCGTCGCACCATTACAACGAAAATCCACAACGCATTCAGATCCAGGGGACTCAGTGCCTGAACAAGCTGCTGCCCCGTCTTGACGGAATATCCGACCTGCAGGTGTGCGGAGCGCTGTTTCACGATTTTATGGATGTCACTTTTCAACTCCATCAATGGCAGCGGGAAGACTCACCAAACAGCCGTAAAAGTCTCAAAAACAGTTACTTGCGATTTTTGCGTGGCTGGCTCTTTGACAGCAACTCAATCGAAGGGGCGGTTCTTAAGGGATGGGTAGAATCACGCCTGGGGTTGTTGCCGACCTTTCACCGCATCACCATCGACGACATTCAATCAGAAGGTTATTTCCTTTACCTGGTGGATCGCATGCGCGGCTCAGCCCGCACCAGCGCGATCCTGTCGCAACTGGATCTGCTCTATGAGTACGTTCAATACCTGCTCCACCGTAAAGCCCAGGCAACCCACAGAACCCTCTACCGCGGCATCAACGAACTGGAGGATCACGTCATTCTCAAGAAAGACGGCAACATGTGCCTGATGCGGCTGAACAATCTCAATTCTTTTACCGCCGATTTTGAACGGGCCTGGGAGTTTGGTTCGCGGGTTCTGCAGGCAGAGATCCCTCTGACCAAAATCTTTTTCCTTTCCGGAGTATTGCCGAAATCCCTGTTCAAGGGAGAAGATGAATACCTGGTCATCGGTGGTGATTACAACGTCAAGGTTCTAATTGGCGGATGATAAGTACCGACCAACAGCAGATCCTCTCACGCGGGCGCGCAGCGTTTCTTGGCCTGGCCCTGGGCGACGCGCTGGGTGCGACGACCGAGTTCATGATACCGGCAGAGATCCAAAGTACTTATCAGATCCACAAGCGGATTATCGGCGGTGGCTGGCTCGGCATTAAAGCCGGTCAGGTCACCGATGATACGGAGATGTCCCTGGCTCTGGCGCGCGCCGTGGTAGACGCCGGCGACTGGAATCTCCAACAGATTGCCGATTATTTTGTCGCCTGGATGCGCTCCAAACCGATTGATATTGGAGCTACGGTACGCAAGGGGATTCGTACCTATCTGCACAAGGGCACCCTGGAGATGCCTTTAAATGAATGGGATGCCGGCAATGGTGCAGCGATGCGCATGTGTCCGGTGGCCCTGATGAGTTATGACAGAAACGAATTACTGAAGCGCTACACCCTGGAGCAGGCACGTCTGACTCATCACCATCCGCTATCGGATGCCGGCAGCCTGTGTATCGGCAGCATGCTTCATGTCGCCATGGCTGGCGGTGATCGCTTCGCCCTGCACGAACTGACCCGACAACTGGTCAAGCAGCACCCCAACTTTCGTTTCAACAACTATAACGGCCAAGCCTCTGGATATATTGTTGATACCTTACGCACAGTGTTTCACTTTCTGTTCACCACCGCCGACTTTGAAGAGTGTCTGATTGGCGTGGTTAACCAGGGAGGGGACGCAGACACTACCGGAGCTATCGCCGGCATGATCGCCGGGGCATTTTATGGTGAAGAGAGCTTGCCTCGGCACTGGTTGAAAAAACTAAATCGTACAGTGCGCGCCGATATTGAACAACTGACCCCCCAGCTGCTGAATATGGCACCGGGATTTCATCGGACCGGATGATCCCGCTGGTGCCACCAAAGGAGAAGATGATGAGCACGAGCAACCACATACCCCTGGACGTCGCTGCAAGAAAAACCCATACCACCACCCTGAACCTGCTAATGCATATCAAGCGCGGGTTGCTTCCCGCAACCGAAGATCAGGGCCAATGGTTTATCAATGAAGCAGACCTGAACACTTTTATTGCCGACAACCGCAAGGCCGAACCCGGCGAACTCGGTATTCACTCCGGCTGCGGTAAAGGGTGCGGCAGCTGCACCGAGGAGTAAAGCCATGAATATCTCCATCAATCCATCAGATTTGTACTATCGCTACCGGCACAAAAAAGAGACCCGGGATCTACCGAAATTTCAAGGCAAACCGGATCAACACCCCTTTGATCGCGACGATCTCTACGATGTCTTGCCGATGCTCGAAGCTGTCATGAATGAAATTGGCAGCGACGAAGGAGAAGTGCTGGAAAAGATCGAAGAAATGATGCTGCTGCAGATGCCCGGCTTTATCCGGACCCGTGAACAGGTCTTTGATTTTCTCGTCGATTTTGCCAGGCAGCGGGGGATGCAATAATGACAACGACAAACAGGAACAAACCAGCAACCACTAGCAAGCGGATCACTGTTCATTATATCGGCACCCTCGATAATGGTGCCATCTTTGACAGCCGCGACAGCGATGACCCTCTGACCTTTGTAGTAGGTGACGGGACCCTGTTTCCAGCCCTGGAGCAGGAAATTTGCAGCATGCACTGTGGCCAGACCAAAAACATCCTGATTCCTACAGAAAAAGCTTATGGCCCACGCAAAAACGCGAACCTGATCAGAGTCGAGCGCTCGCAATTTCCTCCAGATAAGACACCGGAACCAGGCAGGCTGGTGACCATCACCTTTAGCGACGGCGAACAACGGATCATGCGCGTGATTAACTGCGACGACCATGGCGTCACCCTCGACGCCAATCACCCCCTGGCCGGGCTGGATCTGACCTTTGCTTTAACCCTTGTCGCTATTGAGGACTGACTGCTGCACAGACATTCTGCCCAGAAAGCAGGCAGCAAACCAAAAACGGCGCCTCAATTGTAAGCAGAAGCTTACACACAGAGAAAATAATGATGGCAGGTAATTTATTTTTTTCTTTGAAAAGACTCAAACATTAGATACTTAACCTGATATCAACACAAGTTGGCACATCCTGTGCTATTAAGTTAAGAATCAACGCGTCAAGCCGCTACATTGCTGTAGCTCGCATCTGACAGGTAAAGAAGCCCGAAGGAATCCACATTAAGTGGTCACCCGTTCGGGCTTTTTTTTATTTTTCTAAAGCGGCAGAAGAACTTAGCTGCCCCCTATTTCAACCGCATGTCACCGTCGACCGCATTTTCTGGTTTACATTTAAATTTCCGGCTACTCCGGCAACACAGTCACATCAACGAAGATGCCGCCAAGCTGTTATTTGTCCGGACGGCCACCTCACAACGACGAATACTCGTCAACACTAAGGAGAAACAATCATGGCTGAAAAAAAGATGAGACAAATTGCAATCTACGGCAAAGGCGGCATCGGCAAATCCACAACAACCCAGAATACGGTTGCCGGGCTCGCTCAATTGGGAAAAAAGGTATTGATTATCGGTTGTGATCCAAAAGCTGACTCAACCCGTCTGATCCTCCATGCCAAAGCCCAGGAGACCGTGATGGACAAGGTCAGGGAACTCGGCACCGTCGAAGACCTGGAACTGGAGGATGTTCTCAGGGTCGGCTACGGCGGCATCAAGTGTGTTGAGTCCGGCGGTCCTGAGCCGGGGGTCGGCTGTGCCGGTCGCGGTGTTATTACTGCTATCAACTTCTGTGAAGAAGAAGGTGCTTACACCCCTGATCTTGATTTCGTTTTTTATGATGTGCTTGGTGACGTCGTCTGTGGTGGTTTCGCCATGCCGATTCGCGAGAACAAGGCCCAGGAAATCTACATCGTCGTATCCGGTGAGATGATGGCCATGTACGCCGCCAACAACATCGCCAAAGGGATCGTTAAGTACGCTTCTTCCGGCAGCGTCCGGCTTGCCGGCCTGATCTGTAACAGCCGCAATACAGACCGTGAAGCTGACCTGATCGAAGCCCTGGCGAAGCGACTGGGAACCCAGATGATTCACTTCGTGCCGCGTGACAATCAGGTACAACGAGCCGAATTACGTCGCATGACCGTTATTGAGTATTCACCGGAGCATCCTCAAGCGCAGGAGTACCGTGAGCTGGCCCGTAAAATCGATGAAAACACAATGTTTGTCGTTCCGACTCCTATTGAGATCGAAGAACTTGAAGAATTGCTGATGGAATTCGGCATCATGGAAGCGGATGATGAAACCATCATTGGGGTTTCAGAAAGCGCATAGATCTTGTGGACATCAATATAAAAAGGAGCTGATATGGCTGATACAATAAAAACAATCGATGGCATTTCCACTGAGGCGACAGAAGAGCTGATCGAAGAAACCCTCGCGGCCATGCCGGAAAAAGCACGAAAAAAACGGGCCCCGCACTTAGGTGCCAATGAGCCGACCACGTCTGCCTGCGCGGTGAAATCCAACAAAAAAGTGGTTCCCGGCATCATGAGTCAACGCGGCTGTGCTTACGCCGGAGCCAAAGGAGTGGTCTGGGGACCGATCCGCGATATGGTGCATGTCTCCCACGGCCCGATCGGCTGCGGCGTCTACAGCTGGGGAACGCGGCGCAACCTGATGGAGGGAATTCCCGGGGTCACTAGTTTTCCTCTGGATTTCACCTCCGACTTTCAGGAGAAAGATATCGTTTACGGCGGGGACAAAAAGCTCGAAGTCCTGTTGCGCGAAGCAGACGAGCTGTTCCCGCTGAACAAAGGGCTGTCGGTGCTTTCCGAATGCCCGGTCGGACTGATTGGCGATGACATCAATGCCGTCACCAAGAAGATGGAAGCCGAGCTGGGCAAGTTCGTCGTTCCCTGTAACTGCGAGGGTTTCCGTGGGGTCAGCCAGTCTCTGGGTCACCACATCTCCAACGATTCGATCCGTGATCATGTTATCGGCAAACGCGAATTCGCCGAACCAGCCGGCCCCTATGACATCGCCCTGATTGGTGACTACAACATCGGCGGTGATGTCTGGGCTGCCAAGCCGATCCTTGAAGAAATCGGACTCAACGTCAAGAGTGTCTGGACCGGTGATGGCGAAATCGAGAAAATTGCCGCCACCTATCAGGTCAAACTCAACCTGATCCACTGCTATCGTTCGATGAACTATATGTGCAAGGTGATGGAAGAAAAATGGGGAATCCCCTGGCTGGAATACAACTTCTTCGGACCGACAAAAATCGAACAAAGCCTGCGTGATATTGCCGAGTTCTTTGACGATACGATCAAGGCCAACGTCGAAGTCGTCATTGAGAAATACCGTCAGCAAATGCGGGAGGTGATCGAAGAGTATCGACCCCGTCTCGAAGGAAAAACCGCCATGCTCTTCGTTGGCGGTCTAAGACCACGTCATACCATCGGTGCCTATGAAGACCTGGGCATTCAGATCACCGGTGCCGGTTACGAGTTTGCCCATCAGGACGACTATGACCGCACCGCACCGGAGATGGCCAAAGGCACCATCATTTACGATGATGTCTCGGAGTTTGAGCTGGAAAAATTTGTCGAGAAGATGAAGCCCGACCTGGTCGGCAGCGGTATCAAGGAAAAATACGTCTTCCAAAAAGCCGGGATCCCGTTCCGCCAGATGCACAGCTGGGACTACTCCGGTCCGTATCACGGCTACGAAGGTTTCAAAATCTTCGCCCGCGATATCGATATGGCGATCAACTCGCCAACCTGGAGCCTGGTGAAGGCACCGTTTTGATCATTTCGTTGTAGGGGCGTGATTCATCACGCCCTGATTCACCCTTTGGGCGCAATGAATTGCGCCCCTACGAAAAACAATATTCGCCGGGTTTCCAGCGAAATAGACACACATAGGAGACAGATCATGAGCACGGCAACCGATGTCAAGCCGATGACCGAACATTCGGCAGAAGAAATAGAACGGGTTAAAAACTGGATCAACAGTGAGGAATACAAGGAAAAGAACTTTGCCCGCGAGGCCTTGGTGATCAACCCGGCCCATGCCTGTCAACCACTGGGCGCGCAGATGGTAGCTCATGGATTTGAAGGGTCTCTCCCCTTTATTCACGGGTCACAAGGCTGCGCCTCCTACTTCCGTAGCACCTTCAGTCGTCACTTTCGTGAACCGGCGAGCGCAACCAGTGATGCCATGACCGAAGACGGCGCTGTATTCGGCGGCCAGAACAACCTGTTTGAAGGTCTCGAAAATGCTTACGCGCTGTACAAACCAAAGATTATCCCGGTTTTCACCACCTGCATGCCGGAAGTTATCGGCGATGATCTGACCGCCTTTATCCGCAATGCCAAAACCCAAGGTCATATTCCCGAGGATCTGCCGACCCCCTATGCCAACACCCCCAGCTTCAACGGCACCCATATTCACGGCTATGACAGTATGCTCAAAGCAATGCTGGAATATCTGACCGAGGGCCACAAAAAAGAAGGAACGGATAACGGCAAGCTTAATCTGATCACCGGTTTTGACGGCAACACCGGCAATCTGCGTGAATACAAGCGTTATTTTGACGCCATGGGAATTCCCTACACCATGCTGGCCGACATCTCCGATGTTTTTGATTCGGTCTGTGACGGCACCTATCGCATGTATAGTGGTGGCACCCCCCTCGATGCAGCGGCGGATTCCATCAATGCCAAGGCGACCATTTCACTGATGAAATATTCCACCCTGCACTGCATGAAATGGGTCGAACAAAACTTTTCAGGAACAAACAAAATCTTACCCTTGCCCATGGGCATTCGCAAGACCGACGAGTTTCTGATGGCTTTAAGCGAGCTGTTCGATAAGCCGATCCCAGCGGAACTCAAAGCTGAACGCGGTCGCGCGGTTGACGCCATGACCGACGCTCATCAGTATATTCACGGCAAAAAATTTGCCGTAGCCGGAGACCCCGACTACCTCCTCGGCATTGTTTCCTTCTTACTGGAGATGGGTGCGGTTCCTTACCACATCCTCTGCTCACGCTCGAACAAGAAATTCAAAAAAGAGATGGAGGCCCTGTTGGCAACCTCCCCTCTCTATGGCGCCCAGGGAACCGTCTACGTCAACAAAGATCTATGGCACATGCGCAGCTTGTGCATGACCGATCCGGTCGACGGAATCATCGGCGATACACACTGCAAGTGGGTTGCCCGTGATGCAAAAATCCCGCTTTTCCGTATCGGTTTTCCGATCATGGACCGGGTCAACCTGCACCGCACTCCGGTGATCGGCTACAACGGAGCAATCAGCCTGCTGACCGGCATTGTGAACAAGTTCCTCGATACGATTGATGAAACCTGTGAGGATCAGTGGTTCGAGATGATGCGCTAAAGGATAATGTCGCCTCACACAAAGCCACGAAGACACCAAGACTGAATTGCCACCTTCTCCCCAGGAGAAGGTGCAGGCGAAAGAGTGGTGCTCTAAATAGGTTAGGGGATGACAAACTATTACAAAAGCCCTGGTGTGTCGATCTTTGTGGCTTCGTGTCTTGAGTGAGCACAGCGAACGAGGGTGAAATTGATTTACTTATGACCCGAGTCAGACGTTTCGACATCATCGACAGCACAAGAAAGCGAGGACGGCATATGAACGTGGCATTTGCCAGCACCGACAAGGTACACATTGATGAACATTTCGGACGGGCGGAAGAATTCATTATCTGGAAGGTTGGACCCGAAACGGCAAGCTTCAACGGCATTGTCCAGGTCAGCACGACCGGCGTTGACGAAGCCGACCGCATCGAGTCGCGCTGTGCCGGCCTGGCCGACTGTGCCCTTGTTTATGTCGCCGAGATCGGTGGTCCGGCAGCGGCACGCCTGGTTGCCAAAAAGATTCATCCGATCAAAAGTAAAACCAAAGCCCCGATCAGTGACACCATCGAACAACTGCAGGAGGTCCTGCGTGGCAATCCACCACCCTGGCTGCGCAAGGCCCTGCTCAAATAACAAAAAATGTGTAGGGGCGTGATTCATCACGCCCTTTCGTTAAATAATTCATCATTTATAACACAGGAGCTATCATGTCATTTATTACCGGAATCACCAAAGGCGGAACCACCTGGACGCCGACCTTCGTTGAAGGGATCGACCACGAAAAATGCATCGGCTGCGGGCGCTGCTACAAGGCCTGCTCACGCAAAGTGTTGGCACCTCTAGACATTGAGGACGAAGAAAACTACACCTCACGCATGGTCATGGATGTTGTCGATGCCGATAACTGTATCGGCTGTGCGGCCTGTGGCGTTGCCTGCCCGAAGAAGTGTTTCAGCTTCGCCCCGATGGCAGCATAAACTACAACTGTACAAGGGAGAAGATCTGATGCGTATCGCCGTCACATCCAAATCAGGAACCGAGGTCGATCAGCACTTTGGTCACGCCCGGCGCTTTCTTATTTACGACTACCGCAGTCACAACCCGGAACAGATTGGTGAGGTCGAAGTGGAAAAATACTGTTCCTTTGACCCTGATCATCCATTTCGTCACCGCCAATTTGATGCCATTGTTGAGGCCATCAAAGACTGTAAAGCCGTGGTGACCGCCATGATCGGCGAACTGCCTCAAATGGAATTGGAAAAGGTCGGCATTCGTCCGGTGATCACCTCCGGGCCAATTCTCGATGCATTGAAACTGGCCCATGACAGTGTCTGTGGTGGCCAGTGCAAAGGGAAAATCCAACCGGCACAGGATTGTCCGCATCTTTAACGCTGTTGAACTGATCCATTTTACAGCAGCATCCCTGAAAGATGCCTACATTATCAGCGGCCTCAGGAAAGCGTAGCGACCAATCCGCAGACCTGTCTCATCTTTCAATTGGCATGCAATATGCTTTAAAAATAATCCATCAAACAAAAGTGACTACGTTGATGTATCACTTTTAACCAGGCAACGACGCCCCGGATCTCCATGCGAGTTTCGGGGCTTTTTTATCACGGGTTGGGCAACGGAGCTATCCCTCACTTTATTTCAAAAGGAGAGACTCATGGCTACCGGATGTCCGCTGATAACCGCTACAAAAATTTCCGATCACCCCTGCTTCGGTGGAGACCACAGCAAGGCCGGGCGGATCCACCTGCCGGTGGCCCCCGGTTGCAATATCAAATGCGGCTTTTGTGAACGTCGCTTTGACTGTGTCAACGAAAGTCGGCCCGGCGTCACCAGTCGAATCTTGACCCCGGAACAGTCGCTGGAGCGTGTGCGCCTGGTTAAACGCCACATGGAAAACAAGGGTGGCGCCGAACTCAAGGTTGTCGGTATTGCCGGCCCCGGCGATCCGTTGGATAATCCTAAAACCTTTATCGCGTTTGACCTGGTTCGCAAGGAATTCCCGGAAATGAAGCTGTGCCTGTCAACCAATGGCCTGCTGCTGCCGCAGTCGGTTGATAAAATCATTGCCGCCGGGGTCACGAGCTTAACCATTACCATCAATGCTCTAACCCCTGAAACCGGAGCCAAGGTTTATGAATGGGTGCGGCATGAGGGCAAAAAAGTCAGAGGAGAAGAAGGAGCCGCGATTCTGTTGCACAATCAGCTGGAGGGGTTACGTCTGGCGATAGCCGCGGGCCTGATCGTCAAAGTCAACCATGTCTACATCCCCGACGTCAATGACCACGAAACCCTGGATCTGGCCATTAAGGTGCGTGAGCTGGGAGCGCAGATGATGAATATCACGCCGGTTATCCCCGTTGGCATCTTCAGGGACGTTGTCCCCCCGACAGCACTGACCATGGATATGGTACGCAACCAGGCCGAACTGATCCTTTCCCAGGCCCGCCACTGCAAACAGTGCCGCGCCGATGCTGCCGGTGTGGTTGGTGAGGATATTGACCTGGAGGTACTGGAGGGGAGAAAATCAGCGCAGCTGGTCAGCTGAA
>CAZMFD010000004.1:41030-79237 GCA_964565445.1 uncultured Geobacteraceae bacterium | reverse complement strand
ATCACCCAAAACACAACTCATACTCACTGCACTCCCCACAAACCGGACTTTTGCACAACATCCCCCCCTGTTGCTCGCAGATCTGCTTGTAAAAAAACCGCTTCCAGCGCATCCCCTGGTCGTTGGCTGTCAACAGTAACGGCAGGTGACGCTTGATCGCAGCACCTAGTTCGGCCCGCTCAAACAACCCCATGGCGACCCAAAGATGACCGGGCTTAGCGGCGCGGGCGGCAAGGATGTGGGCCAGCAAGGCTCCTGATAATATGGCGCCGCCGTTATTATCATCTTCTGCTACATATCCTAACAACAGGTTAAGCAATTCAGGGTCGTTGCTGACGGCTGATGAGACCTTTGCTCCATCAACATCAAAGCCAATTGTCGGAAAGTAGCGGTGGTACAGGCTGGTGAACTGTTGTGATGTCAAGCCGAGGGCCACTTCGACGGGACTTTCCTCCTCTTCCATGACGACCAGCAGACAGGCAAGAAGGTGCCGATCGACGCTATGGATGTCTGTGGTGCAGGAGCTGTCCATGAGCTGGCGATAGCGCGGATGATCACTCGTGAGCCTGGACCCGTCATGTTTCTGATGCGGAGCTAAACTGCCGGTCACCAATTCACCATGACGCTCACAACTGGCAATCGCCGCCCGCAATGCCTCGGCGGCGAGATCAGCGCAATAAAAGCGATCAACGGGCAGGCCGCCCAACCGTGTGACGATGGCTTCACGGCCGATCCCGCTGATTTCATTGATAGAGGATTTTTCCGCCAGATCCGCGGCAGCGGCACAGGCCGCGATCGTATATCCGCAACCAAAGGCCTGAAATCTTACCAATTCAATCTGCCGGCGAGCTGTTTTAATAAAAAAACGGGCAGCAATCTGCGAACCACGCTCTTTCGACCCCAGACCGACTTCACCAATACCATCGGCAGCAGCGAGTTGTCCGACATGATCGGGTCTGTTGGCATAACGCAGAATTTGTTCGGTATAACCACTCATCGTTGCTTGCCATGATGCTGATGTCTAGTGATGATATTGGCAACCTCGCAAAGGAAATAGGCTCCCCCCTCGTAAAGGCAGTCATAAACTAATTGATTGCCGAGCTGCTCCCAGTTGGGGAAACCACGCAGCAGCATTCCCTTGCCCAGACGATCAGCCAGGGCTTCCACATGGGTACCACCGATGATCAGATCATAATCGCTGGCCTGGTCCTCAGCATCACCCAGATCGCCGACCATGACCCGATCAGCCTTAAGATCATCCAGTGCCGGCGAATCGGTGGCAGCAATCACCACCGCGACCTTGCCTCCCGCCTCGCTGATAATTGCGGTGAGAGCAGCAAGCTGATCCGGCTCTCCGGTCACAGCAAAACGGGTTTTACCCAGGGCGAAATGACAGTCGAGCAGAGCGTCGCGCAATCGATCACGCCAGCGCCCAACCTGAAATGGTGGCGCGTGAAAACCGGTTTCATCAAGAAGGATCTTGATCAGCTCATCGGTAGCAACCAAACCTGCCAGATGGGGGAAATGATGGTGACGCATCTGCGGATTTTTCTTCTGCAGTTCAACAGCGCAGGCGCTCATCGATGCCCCGACGCTGACAACCAGCCCGGCCGTCGCCAGATCACGGATTTGCTCAACGCGGATGCCACCGCTGGAAAGAGCGGCCTGCTTTTCCCCCAGATGGCCATCAAGGGAATTTGACAGATCAGGCAACGTCACCACATTAAAACCGAATGCGGCAATCAGATCGGCGATTTTCTCAACCTCAAGCGGTGTCAGACTGACATGGGGGAGCAGCACCAGACGATTGTCATCAACACAGGTAGCGGCTCGCGTCAACTGTCTGATCATCGCGCTACAGGACGCCGCCCAACCCTGCTCCAAGCCGCCCTCATAATCAGGGGTATTGACATAAACCAGCGGCACATCCATCCGTGCAGCAATGCCGCTGACATCATCGCCTTTGGTTTCAGTCAGACCGGTGGTGTAAAGCCCGATCAATTCCGGCGTGACCTTGTTACCGATATTTTTCACCGATTCACTGATACTGTAGTCGCCGCCATCAAGAATCGCGGTGACATCGGTGACAGCGGTGGTCTGCAGGGCAATGGGTTCAGCAAAATGACGAGTGTAAAACACCTTGGTAAAACTGGCACACCCCTGCCCGCCATGCATCAGTGGCATACACTGATGAACCCCTAGAAACGCCAGGGTTGCGCCCATCGGCGCCGACAGTTTGAAGGGATCCACCTGCAGCGACTTGGTTGGTTTGTGTCTGGTCCGAGTTTTCAGCTGCTCCATGGTGCCCTCCGGCCGGCCAGTTCAAAAACCGGGCTTTCCAGTGCCGCTTTAAGATCTTCAGCCAGATTAAGCAGTCCGGCATATGCACCGTAGCTGATTTTTTTCTCCTGGTTGACGTCGATAAAGGCAATCCCTTTTTTGATTGCCGTATAGAGAGAACGCCCTCCGGCGAGCAAAATATGAGCGCCCTTTTCATCGATAAGCTTCGCTTGCTCCGCGCCGGGATTCATCATCAACACCCCATCTTCGCCAAGATACTCCCGCGCTTTGGCCCGATCATCTTCGGTGGCCTTACGCACCGCAGTCGCGACGACCGCAATCCCGAGATCCTGCAGGGCGGCAGCAATGGACCAGGTTTTGTTACCACCGGTATTAAGTACCGCCTTTTTGCCGGCAAAGAGTTGACGATAAGGAGCAAGTTTTTCCTCCAACGCCGCTTCCTCCCGTGCCACCAGTGCCTGAGTGCGTTCGATCAACTCCTGGTCACCCAAGGCGTCAGCGATGGCCAGCAGTCCGGCGGAGGTGTCACGCTTGCCGTAAAATGACAGGGAGATCCAGGGGATACCGTATTTTTCCTGCATCTTGCGGGTAATGGAGACCAGTGATTTGGCGCAGACGATGACATTGAGCTTCGCCCGATGGGCGCTGCGGATAGCGGTAATCCGACCGTCACCGCTTAAGCTTGCGAGCACACGAATGCCCAGCTCTTCAAGCAGGTGCGCATACTGCCACATATCACCGGTGACGTTGTACTCACCGATCAGATTGATATCGAAAGGGGTCGTCGTTTCCGGTTCCAGGGTGCCGATCAGATGATTCAGCACCGCTTCGCCTCCCAGACGGCTACCCAGGTTCTTGCTGCCGACAAAACCGGGGGCATGCACCGGCACGCAAGGGATACCATAGCGAGCAGCCGCCTCACGACAGGCCTTGTCGATATCATCACCAATCAGAGCGGTAACACAGGTGGCATAGACAAAAAGGGCCTGGGGTTGGTAGCGCTCAATGGTCTGATCGATAGCGGCGGTAAGCTTTTCCTCACCGCCGAATACCACATCATTCAGACTGGTATCGGTGGTCAGGCCGACCTGGGTCAGATCAACACCGGGCCAACTGGTCGGAGTGGCCCGGGTTTCCCAGCTCGCCCCGAGACAGGTCATCGGGCCGTGCACTAGATGGGCAGCATCAGCAAAGGGGAATAAGGCGATCTGCGCGCCTTCAAAAGCACAGCCGCCGGTGGTCGCACCGGGGATAGGCGCGTTACATGCCGCTTTCTTTGTCTGATTGTGCTCACAGGCACTTTCGACGAGCAGTTCTCTGATATTGGGTTTGGTGGCCACGTCAGCTCCTTGAATAAGAGTTCAAGTCGCCCCGCCGCACCGTTGAGAGGGGAAAAATTGTATTAGAATTGTTCGGCGGCAATGCCGATATGGAATCTATCATTTAAATGCAAGAGACTTGCCAAAAGCAGCGGTTCGCGCAAGGGACGGGCGGTGCGACGGGTTTAGGGTAGGGGCGTGATTGAAATCGGGGGACATAATACTAATTTTAAAGATTAATTAGTATTATGTCCCCCGATTTCCCAAACAACAGGGCGCAATGAATTGCGCCCCTACTGCCCAAAAATTCACCATCCTGCCTCAAAATTCACCAGAACAAACACCACTTGTTATCATCAACCAGCTAATTCACTGATCTCCTGACAAGGCACACAATTTGCTCTAAAGGAATGCACAATCAATCCGGCGACAAGGATGTCCCTTAACCCAATTCGGGGGTACGTCTATGTCCAATGCCAAAATTCACATTTCCGACACCACCCTGCGTGACGGTGAACAGACCGCCGGGGTCGTTTTCAACCGCACCGAAAAAATCGCCATTGCCACTATGCTCGACAGAATCGGGATCAGCGAACTGGAATGCGGCATCCCGGCTATGGGGCGGGACGAACAACGCACCATCAAAAAGCTCGTCGACCTGAATCTGAACGCCCGCCTGCTGTCATGGAACCGCGCCCTGATTCCCGACATTCAGGCATCATTGAACTGTGGCATCAGGGCGGTTGATCTCTCTCTATCGGTTTCCGATATTCACATCCGCCATAAACTACGTTCGAGCCGAGAGCAGGTCAAAGAACAACTGAAAACCGCCCTCGACTTTGCTAAACAGCATGGGCTCTATGTCTGCGTCGGTGCTGAGGATGCCGGCCGCGCCGACATGAATTTTCTCCTTGAACTCTTGGCGATTGCCGAAAACTTTAGTGCTGACCGTTTCCGCTTCTGTGACACCCTGGGGCTGCTCGACCCCTTCACAACCTATGACAAGGTCAGCACCCTGGCACATCAAAGTTCCATTGATCTGGAAGTTCACACCCATAATGACCTGGGAATGGCCACCGCCAATGCGATTGCGGGAATCAGAGCGGGAGCGACCTATGTCAGCACCACTGTCAACGGCATAGGCGAACGAGCCGGAAATGCCGCTTTAGAAGAAGTGGTCATGGCACTTAAACATGCCTGTGAAATCGATCCACAGATTGTCACAACAGATCTGGCCGGGATTTCCCGCTATGTGGCTGCTGCCAGCGGTCGACCGGTACCGCCCTGGAAAGCGGTTGTCGGCGAAAAGGTCTTCTCCCACGAATCAGGGCTGCATGCCGATGGCGTGCTGAAGCATCCATCCACCTATGAGGGCTTTGATCCAGCAGAAGTCGGGCTTCAGCGCCACATCGTCGTCGGCAAACATTCCGGTCGCAGTGGTCTGAAACAACGCCTGCACGAATTGCAACTGGAACAACCGCAGACTGACTTAAACAAGCTATTGCAGCGCGTCCGCTCCCTGGCTGGTCACCGCAAGAGAGCCCTGCTCGATCATGAATTGATCGCGCTGTGTCGCGCCAGTTGAAAGTCGATGAGGCTCCAACATCCAACCAGCGCCGACTGGATACTGTTTTTACGCTGGGCAAGGCAGCTGGGATGGTGTGTACCCCTTAAAGAGCAGCTGTTGTTTCAGCACCAATGGCACCCTTTCTTCTTTGCTTTGCTTCATGACGGCAAAACTCGGGGATTTGTTTCCGCAGTGGGTTATCGCCACAGCGGCTGGATCGGCAACCTGCTCATCGATCCGGATCACCGGGGGCAGGGTTACGGAAAACAGCTGTTTGAGGAAGCCCTGAAATTTCTCAACCAGCGCCAACTCAAACGGATCTGGCTGACCGCTTCCGATCAGGGCACTCCACTGTATCAGCGTTTCGGTTTTGAACAGATCGATACAGTGACGCGCTGGTGTGCTGCCGGCAGCGGTTGCGGGCAGGCGTCAGAAGTTCAGGCGTCCCTTACCTGCCTGATTGCCCTGGAACAGGATTGCTGGGGCGAGGACCGCCGCGACCTGATCCATGCTGTAGCGATAGAATCGACCCTGCTGCAGCAACCGGATCAACTCGCTCTGCTGCAAGCCGGACTCGATGTCTGGCAACTAGGCCCCTGGTCGGCTGCTCGAACTGATCCACGCAGTGCGCGCCTACTGCTTGAGGCCGCCAGAGTCATGACACCTGCTGACAAGAACCTGTTTGTTGATATTCTCGATTCAGCCGGACTCGAACTGGTATTGCGCCAGCATGGTTTTGTCCGCCATGGACACAACAAACTGATGTGTCAGGGGAAAACTCCGAGATTGCACGGGGTGCTGGCATTGGCGAGCTTTGGCAGCATCGGCTGATGATCATTTTCTTGACTAGCGTTATTTAGTTTAGTATATAGCGACAAGAAACATGACACCAAAGGGGTATTCGATGAGAGTCAGCGGCAGCCTTTTACTCGGTAGCAACCAACAACTGAACGAAAAGCGCATTGAACTGCTGCGCCGGATCGACCAGCTCGGTTCATTGAGTGCCGCGGCCAAGGCGGTGGGTTTAAGCTACAAAGGTGCCTGGGACTCTATTGACGCCATCAATAACTTGTCTGATAAGGAACTTGTCTGTCGCGTCAGTGGCGGACGCGGCGGCGGCGGCAGCACCCTAACTGCGGAAGGCAAAAAGGTACTGCAGTTGTACGATCTGTTTGCCACGGCCCATGGGCGTTTTATGGACGAACTGTCAAGTCACAGCGACAATCCCCAGGAGGCCTACAACTTTTTACGGAGAGTCACGATGAAAACCAGTGCGCGTAACCAATTCAGCGGTAAAGTCATCAGTATCCGCCACGGTTCCGTCAACGATGAAGTCGCCCTGCAACTAAGCGGTGACGATCAGATTACCGCGATTATAACCCGCGATAGCGTCAAAAACATGGAACTCTCGGTAGGCAAAAAAGCCTATGCCCTGATTAAAGCCAGTTCCGTCATCCTGGCTGATGAAAAACCCCATGGTATCAGTGCCCGCAATGTTCTTTCGGGCACCATCGAGCGGATTGTTCTGGGCGGTGTCAATGCCGAAGTGATCATCGCTCTGCCCGGCCAGACCCGCCTGGCGGCGGTGGTGACCCGCGAATCAGTCAGCAACCTGGGACTGAAGGAAGGTGCCAATGCCTGGGCGTTTTTCAAGGCCTCCAGCGTCATTTTAGGGGTGTAACTCTTCAACAGGTCCTGACACTCCCCTCTTTTTGCTATTCATCGATATATACATGACTTTATATCGTATTTTTTAAGGAGTTCGTCATGAAAAAGATTATTTTATTGTTTCTTCTGTTGACGTTAACCGTCACTAGCGCCTGGGCTCAGTCTCTTACCATTGTTGCTGCCGCCAGTCTGCGCTTTGCCATGGAAGATGTGACCAAAGAGTTTGAACAACGCTACTCAGACAGCAAGATAGACATCGTATTCAGCTCCAGCGGTAAAGCCTATGCACAAATCACCAATGGTGCCCCCTACGAGATATTCTTTTCTGCGGACATGAATTATCCTGAACGCCTCCACAGTGAAGGATACACTCTAGATTCTGTCCAGCAGTATGCCATTGGCCGGCTGGTGATCTGGCAACGCCAGGGCGGCCCGGTGGATTTAAACAAAGGCATCGCCGGCATCGACAACCCTGCCATCCAGCGCCTTGCCATTGCCAACCCTGAATTGGCGCCTTATGGTGCTGCGGCAAAAGAAGCATTGATTAAACAAGACTTATGGGAAAAACTGGCCCCCCGCCTGGTGATGGGAGAAAACATCTCCCAGACCGCGCATTTTGCCGCGAGTGGTGCAGCTCAAGCTGGTTTAGTCGCTTACGCCCTGGCACTTTCCGAGGACATGCAACGCATGGGCGAATTTGTCCTGGTGGACAAATCCATGCATTCACCCATGCCTCTCGGGTTCGTTATTCTGCAAAAAGCGAAAGGCAATCCACTGGCACAGGATTTTGGATCATTTGTCCTCAGCCCTGCCGGCAAGAAAATTTTATCCAAATACGGATTTTGATATGAACAACCTTGCCGGAACAATCATCGCTATCGACACTGACGGCAACCTCTCCCTAACGGATATTGACGTGACGCCGGACTTGAGAATGTCGGCGCTGATCGTCGAAACCCCAGAACACTGCCCCTGGTTGAAAACCGGCCATCAAGTGAAAGTCCTGTTCAAAGAGACGGAAGTCTCTATTGCCCGCAACTTAAGCGGTCAGATCAGTCTGCGTAATCGCTTTCCAGCGACCATCACCAAGATTCGCAGTGAAGGGATGCTGGCTGAGATCACCCTCGATAGTACCGGGCATCCTGTCGTTTCCATTATCACCAGTCGCTCAGCACAACGAATGGATCTACAAACCGGCGATCAGGTGGAATGGCTGGTCAAGGCCAACGAAGTGTCACTGACCGGAAATTGAAGGAATTTCTATGAACCCCGATTTCACCCAAACCATGGTTCTCACCTTTCAGGTGGCCGGCATCACTACCATGATTCTGCTGGTACTGGGAATCCCCTTGAGTTATTGGCTGGCCTACACCGGCAATCGCAGCAAAGCTATAGTTGAAACCCTGGTGAGCATGCCCCTGGTGCTGCCGCCAACGGTGCTGGGTTTTTATCTACTGGTACTCTTCAGCCCGGTCAATCCGGTCGGCGGGTTTCTCGATACCTGGTTTAATTTACGCCTGGTGTTCAGTTTTGAAGGGATTATCGTCGGCTCGGTGCTGTTCAGCCTCCCCTTTATGGTTCATCCGCTGCAAAGCGGCTTTGGCTCGATTCCGCCCAACCTACGCGAGGCGGCGGCGACCCTGGGTATTTCCCGCTTAAAAACCCTGTTTACCATCCTCCTGCCGAACATGAAGCCGGGCATCCTTGCCGGTTGTGTTTTAAGTTTTGCCCACACCGTCGGCGAGTTCGGTGTGGTACTGATGGTCGGCGGCAATATCCCCGGGGTCACCCGCATGGCCTCCATCGCCATCTATGACCGGGTCGAGGCCCTCGATTACGCCACCGCCCACCAGTATGCCTTTGTGTTGTTTACCATCACCTTTTCCATATTGCTGCTGGTCTACATGGTCAACCGGCGCTGTGCGCGCATGGAATTAACATGATTGAAATCAATCTCACCAAGCGCCTGCACACTGCTGAAGGGCCGATGGATCTGGAGTTCTGCGGTACTATTGAGCAGGGGGAATTCATCACTCTTTTCGGCCCTTCCGGCGCCGGAAAAACCACTTTGCTGCGGATGGTGGCGGGACTGACAGCCCCCGATAACGGAACTATCGTCATCAATGACCAGCCCTGGTTCGACTCCAACCGCCGCATCAATCTGTCGCCGCGCCAACGCTCCATCGGCATGGTTTTTCAGGATTATGCCCTGTTTCCCAATCTCACTGTCGCCGAAAATATCAGTCTGGCACTGCCTAAAGAAAACCGCCGAACTATCGTCAGTGAATTATTAGAGGTTGCGGGACTACAGGAACTGGCCGCACGCAAACCGGACAAACTCTCCGGCGGTCAGCGCCAACGCGTCGCCCTGGCCCGTGCCCTGGCGCTGAAACCCACCATTCTGCTGCTCGACGAACCCCTTTCGGCTCTGGATCTGCAGATGCGGATCAAACTCCAGGACGAACTCTTGCGGCTGCATCAGCGCTATCAGCCCACCACTCTGCTGGTCAGCCACGATTTGAGTGAGGTCTTTCGCCTCAGCCGTCGCGTCTTTGTGCTGGACAAAGGCCAAGTCATCCGCAGCGGCAGCCCGACAGCGGTCTTTTCTCAATCAAAAATCAGCAACAAGTTCCGCTTTACCGGTGAAGTGGTGCACATCAAACCCAGCGGCGTCGTCTACATTGTCCATGTCCTGGTCGGACAGGATATTGTTCAGGTTATCGCCAGCGAACAGGAAACGACGAACTTGAACGTGGGAAAACGGGTGCTGATTGCGTCCAAGGCTTTCAACCCTTTGATCATGCCGTTGGATGAATAAAGCCTCCTCGAATAGAGATGATATTGACGCTCTCCGGCAGAAATGCTACTGACTGGTAGCACGAAAACATCATTCGTACTATCGATGGAGTGATTTGCCATGCGGAGCATTATCGGACTGTTTTTACTGCTGGGATTGACTTCACCGGTGATCGCTGTTGCATCATCACAAACAATTACCGACATGCTTGGTCGAACGATTCAGATTCCGACCCGGATCGACCGGGTCATCTGCTCCGGCTCCGGTTGCCTGCGTTTGCTGGTCTATCTGCAGGGGCAGGATCGGGTTGTTGGCGTCGACAGTGCAGAAAAAGGTGGGCTGCCATTTTCGGTCGATGCCCGCCCTTATGCCGTTACCTATCCACAATTGACTGAGCTGCCACTTTTTGGAGAATTTCGTGGCTTTGACAACCCGGAACTGATCGCCGGTCTTGACCCCCAGCCCCAGGTTATCTTTAAGGTTAATGCCCCACGCGATGGTGGCGTTGGCAGTTTACAAACCAAAACCGGGATTCCGGTCGTCGCCCTTGGATACGGCAACCTGACCCACGGGCGCGAAGAACTGAACCGGACCCTGCGGATTATGGGGCAGGTATTGCGACTGGAGCAACGCGCTGAAGCCGTGATCGCTTTTTTTGACCAACTGCAGGCCGACCTGAAACAACGGGTTGCCGATTGTGCCACTACAGATTGCCCGACAACCTATATCGGCGGCCTGGCTATGCGTGGCGGTCATGGTTTTGCATCTACCGAGCCCGCTTATGCCCCTTTCGTATTTTTAAACGCAGGCAACGTTGCCCGGGAGCTCGATACCGGTGAATCCAACTTTTCTCACGCCACCGTTGCCAAAGAGCAACTGCTGCTGTGGGATCCTGACGTTATCTTTCTGGATATCGCCAGCACCCGCCTGCCCGCCAGCGCCAACGGGTTGGAGCAGTTACACACTGATACTGTTTATCAGGCCATGAGCGCTGTCCAGTCCGGCCGCGTTTATGGGGTTTTTCCCTACAACTTCTATAACACCAATTTTGAATCGGTTTTTGCTAACAGCTATTATATTGGCAGTATCCTTTACCCGGAGCGGTTTGCCGATATCGACCCCCTTCTTAAGGCCGAAGCAATCAGCACCTTCCTCAACGGTGGTCCGGCCTTTGAACAAATCAATGCAGACTTTGATCATCTAGGCTTCAGCCGAATTGTGCTGCGGTAACAATGTCCCACTTTGATCACGGCCAAGATCCTGCCGCTTATAATGCCTACATCGGTAAAAAACTGATATTTCTAGCCGTTCTGGTCGTGCTGACGCTGCTTATGCTGATTCTGGCCGTCTCCCTCGGCGCCGTCCGCATACCGGCTTGGGAGGCGATTCCGGCCTTGTTTAATTTCGGTGATGATGCCAGATCCGCTATCATTGTCCGTCACATCCGCCTCCCCCACGCCCTCGCTGCGATCCTGGCCGGAGCCGGACTGGCTGCAGCAGGAGCGGCTATGCAGTCGATTCTGCGTAACCCTCTGGGATCTCCTTTTACTTTAGGGATCTCACAGGCCGGGGCTTTTGGGGCTGCCTTTTCGGTGATGATCTTCGGCAGCGGTGCCATGCAGAGCACCCAGGCCGCTGCCGTCAGTATCATCAACCCCTACATGACGACCTTTTGCGCCTTTGTCGCCTGTATGGTGGCATCAATGGTCATCATTGCCATTGCCCGCTTGCGCGGCGCCACACCGGAGGTGATGATCTTAAGTGGTGTCGCCTTGGGGTCGCTGTTTACTGCGGGAACCATGCTGCTGCAGTATTTTGCTGACGATGTCCAACTAGCGGCCATTGTGTTCTGGACCTTCGGTGACGTTGGCCGCGCCGGCTGGTCTGAAGTCATCTTCATGGCGGTAGTGGTTGCCGGGTCGCTGCTCTTCTTTATTCTTAATCGCTGGAATTACAATGCCATCGATGCCGGCGACGAAACTGCCAGGGGGCTGGGGGTGCGGGTCGAATGGGTGCGCATGACCGGCATGCTGGTTGCCTCACTGGTCACTGCGGTTATTGTCTCCTTTCTAGGAATTATCGGCTTTGTCGGCCTGGTCTGCCCCCATATCGTGCGCCGGATCATCGGTGACGATCACCGCTTTCTGCTGCCGGCATCAGCCCTGACCGGTGCCTGTCTGCTGTTAGCAGCGGATACGGCAGCACGGTTGCTGCTCGCCCCGCAGATGCTGCCCGTGTCGATTCTGACCGCCTTTCTGGGAGCTCCGGCCTTCCTCTACCTGCTGATCCGAAGGAAAAATCGATGACCCTTGATGTCCGCGATATCCGGATTGGCTATGACGGTCGGATGGTCCTGCATGGCCTTGATTTCCAGGTAAAGCAGGGACAGGTGCTGACGATTATCGGGCCTAACGGCGTTGGTAAAACCACCCTGCTGCGCTGCATCAATGCCATGCTGAAACCCCAGACCGGGACGGTACTGATCGAAAATGCCGATGTCTTCAAAATGCGTGCCGGTGAGATTGCCAAACGAATGGGCTACGTCGCCCAGCGCAACGATGCCGGACGCATGACCGCTTTTGACGCCGTGCTGCTCGGGCGCAAGCCGCATCTGCGCTGGCGCGTCAGTGACGAAGATCTGCGCAAGGTTGACGCCGCCCTCAATCAACTCGACCTTAAGCATCTGGCCTTGCGCCATATCGATGAAATGAGCGGCGGCGAACTGCAAAAGGTCTGCATCGCCCGCGCCCTGGTTCAGGAACCTGCCGTTTTGCTCCTCGATGAACCCACCAGCAGCCTCGACCTGAAAAACCAGCTTGAGATCCTTCGGATCATCCAGCATATCGTCCACGAACATCAACTCACCGCCGTCATGACCATGCACGACCTGAATATAGCGATCCGTTTTTCCGACGCCTTGTTATGCCTGAAAGACGGCAGCATCTTCTTCTGCGGCAACTGCGACGAATTAACTGCCGAGATCGTCCAGCAGGTCTATGGTATCGACGTCGACATTCTCTGCCATCTCGGCAACACCCTGATCATCCCCCGTTGAAACTTTCTACCTTTCGCCATTTGCAATTTTTACCTGCTGTGAAAAAAAATATTGAGGGAGCAATTTTAAAAAATCCCTGAAATGCTTTATGCTGCTGTCATGCGTACCTTTATCGCCATTGAATTGCCGGATCTGATCAAAAAACAACTTGGCGACATCACTCGGCAATTATGCCGGTACAGAATCACTGCCGGCTGGGTCAAACCGGACAACCTGCATCTGACATTGAAATTTCTTGGTGAGACAGATGACACCCTGTTGTCGCGACTTGCTGAACAGATTGACCATCTTGCAAAGCAGCAAACAGCTTTTCGTGCGGATCTGGATGGCTTCGGCTTCTTTCCGAGTTCAAAGCGACCGCGTATCCTCTATGCCGCAATCAAAGACCCCCTCCCCTTCAAACAATTGGCACAGCATCTCGACCGAATACTGGAACCCTTAGGATTCACGCCGGAGCAGCACTTTCATCCCCATATCACCCTCGCCCGGATCAAGAGTCATCAAAATCTTCCAGCGCTGCAGTTTTTGCTGGAGGACATTGCGCTGCAGAACTCTTTTTCCGTCAATGCCGTCAGTCTTTTCAGCAGCACCCTGCATGCTGAGGGGGTGCGCTACGCTGTATTGCAGCGCGGGTTACTGCAGTAAAAAACCGGGTCGACCTATCTGAATGCTCATTTTCCAGCTGACATTTGCAGTTCTGTCATGTCCTCAAATTTTTCTATTGATTTAAGAAATAAAACCGAATTAGTATATGTTTTGAAATTTCTAATCCAACTGGGGTTTTTATGGCAAGAAAAATCATTATTGTTCTTCTGTCTTTCCTCCTGCTTTTTCCAGCGGCTAACCTGATTGCCGAATCGCGCCAGGAACTGGTTATACTCAACTGGAGTGACTATCTGGATCCCGATCTGGTTGCTCAGTTTGAAACCGCTTACAACGCCAAGGTTACCCAAGTGTTTTATGCCAGTGATGAGCGCCGCACGGAACTGCTCCTCGAAACCGACGGCAAAGGTTATGACCTGATCCTGACATCGGGGGTCGATATAAGCACTTATGTTCAGCAGGGCTGGTTATCTCCCCTCAACAAAGATCAGCTGCCCAACCTTGCGCACCTTTCATCGCACTGGCGCCATGCATTCCCTTACGCCGAGCACTATGCTGTACCCTTTTTCTGGGGCACAACCGGCATAGCCTACCGCCAGGATCTGGTTGAGTCACCGATCACCAGTTGGAAACAGTTTTTTGAGCCCGATACGGAGCTACAAGGGAAAATCGCCCTCTTTGACAGTCCCGGTGATGTCATTGCCATGGCCCTAAAGTCCCTAGGTTTTTCCTCAAACAGTGAAGACGAACAAGCGCTGGCCCGAGTCAGGGATCTGCTGCGGGCTCAAAAACCTTATGTTCACAGCTCACAATATCTTTCTATGGATGAGAATTCTCTTCTTGTCAGGGGCGACGTTGTTGCCGCGATGGCCTACAATGGTGACGCTCTGATGCTGGCGGAATATAACGATAATATTCGTTACGTCCTTCCAGAGGAGGGAGGAGAGATCTGGATCGATTATTTTGTCATCGCCCGCCAGGCGGCAAATTCTGACCTTGCTCATGTATTTCTTGATTTCATCAATGATCCGATTAACGCGGCCCAGATGGCGGCTTTTGTCTATTATGCCACACCGAATCTGGCGGCCGAGAAGCTGCTCGATGAGGATTTTCTCAACAACCCGATCATTTATCCACAGAAAAGCAGTCTACAGAACTCAGAGCTATACACCCCTCGCTCCCCGCGTGCACAGCGCCTCTGGCATATTATGGCAAGTGAGCTCTTGCAATAAGGTGGTGCATGAAGCTTAAAGCAAAATTATCATTGTTGCTGCTGCCCCTCGTGACAGTTCCCTTATTGGCTGTTGGTGTGGCGGCCTATATGCAACTGACGGATATCAGCAAACAACGCGGTCAGCAACAGATCCATACCCTGTTCGATATGTATGATTCCCAGATCGACAATATTACCCGCACCGCCCAATCCAACCTGCACCTGTTCAGCGACTATCCACTAATTAAACAATACTTTTTAGCTGACAGCGAGGAAGAACGCTACCTGGTGCTCTATCTGCCGGTTCAGCGTCAGCTTTATACCATTCAGAAGAACTATCCTGAATACTATGAACTGCGCCTCCTGCAACCTGACGGGTTTGAGGACCTGCGCATGATCAATCGTCCCTTACCCAACCACAGCGAGATGGAATTGGGCTCATCGGCATTTAATGAATTGCTCGTATCTGACAATGACATTTCCACCCGGGTTGATCGCAACCCGGACAACAACGAACTGGCTCTTTACGTCACCAAACGCATAACTATGATCAATGATGCCATTGAAGACCCCGGTGCTACTCCGAAATTACGGGGATATTTCGGCATCACGGCTGACATCGACTTTCTGCTCAGGCAACTCGAAGAGAGCATACTGGGAAACAACAGCGGAATGCTTCTCACGGACGACCGGGGCGTCCTTCGCTACCTGCCCACTCACCTTGAAGGACTAAACGATGACCTGAAAGGACTATTTGCCGAGAAGTCTGACACTGCAGACAGACTTGTTCAGCTAGCATCCGGGATATTCCAGCTGAGCAGTCGGCAGCTTCAAAACAACCTCTGGGTTCACGCCTTGGTGGCGGAACAGGATCTGCGGGATGCAAGCCGGTCCCTCAACCGCACCATTGCCTGGATCACCATTGTCGCCCTGGCCGCTTCCCTCACTCTGATTTTGCTGGCACTCAACCTTCAGGTTATTAGGCCCATAACACGATTGCGCAAGGGGATTCTGGATCTTTCTGATGGCAATGAACTGGTGCAGATTCCGATCCAAAGCCGTGATGAATTGGGAGATCTGGCTCAGGAATTCAATCGCATGGGACGTGCCCTGCAGCAATCAAACGAACAGATTCGCAACATGGCCTACAACGATTATCTCACTGAATTACCCAACCGTTTTCATTTTCATAAAACCCTGAGTCAGGCCATGGATGTTGCACATCGCAAAAACCGGCAACTGGGACTGATTTTTATTGATCTTGACAACTTTAAAAACATTAATGACACCCTCGGTCATCAAACCGGAGATCGCCTGCTTAAAGATATCGCCCATCGTTTACAGAACAATTTGCGCGGCATCGATGTCTCCGGTCCGGTCAATCTCACGCCGCAGGAGCATAATCTTGCCCGCCTGGGCGGAGATGAGTTCACCGTCGTCATCCAGAGATTCTCCTCGGTCATCGATCTGAGCAAAGTAGCAACACGGCTGATTGCTGCGATTGAGCGCCCCTTTATTCATCAAGGCACTGAACATTTTGTCAGTGCCAGCGTCGGGATTGCGGTTTTCCCCTCAGACGGCGATACCCCGGAAGAATTGATTAAGCACGCCGATATGGCCATGTATGAGGCTAAAAAACTCGGCAAAGGGCGTTTTGAATTTTTTTCAACTAAAATCAGCAAACAGGTCCTGGAGCGAACCCACCTGGAACGACGGTTACGTGTCGCCCTTGAGAATAATACCTTTAAACTTCATTACCAGACGATCCTCGACAACAAAACCCAAAATATCGCCCTCATGGAAGCCCTTATCCGCTGGGACGATGCCGAACTTGGCTCCGTTGCTCCTAGCTACTTTATTCCAGTTGCCGAAGAAACAGGGTTGATTAACGCCATTGGGAGCTGGGTTCTCAATGAGGCCTGCGGCCAGCTTCGCGATTGGCAAGACCAGGGGAACAATGGCCTGAAGGTGGCCATTAATGTCTCCGGAAAGCAGCTTGAAAAGCCCGAATTTGCCGACCAGGTTCTGGCAACATTGAAGCGTTATGATGTTCAACCTGAATCGATCCACCTGGAGCTGACCGAGAGCGCTGTCATCCAGGGGGAAACAGAGGTCATAGCGACACTAAGCAAACTCAGAAAAATTGGAGTGCAGATTGCCCTTGATGATTTCGGCACCGGTTATTCGTCCCTGAGCTACCTGCGCAACCTTCCCATCGATGTTCTCAAAATCGACCGCAGATTTATCCAGGGACTTGGACAGCAAAACAACAACATTATCCTTTCGGCCATTATCACCATGGCCCAAGCCATGAATCTCCAGGTCATCGCCGAAGGGGTAGAAACCCAGGGTCAATTTGCTTTTCTGCAGAAAGAGCACTGTAACATGCTCCAGGGTTATCTTTTCCATCGGCCGGAATCGACGGAAAAAATTTCTGCAAAACTGACCAGCGGTGAACTGCACTTCAACTGATCCAAGTATCGACCAAAAAGCCATCGAAATCATCTTACCTGCCAATCCTTTTTCCGGTAAAATTGCCAACCGACAGGAGTCACCTGCATGCTTAAGGAAGGACGGTTAGCACCGACATGATACTGCCTCAACCACTGAGACTGATAATTCCTACAGGATTTATCATTGCCCTCGCTCTGTTATTGTTCATAGCGACCCAGGCCGTTGCTTTTGTCGATTGTGCACCCGGGCAGAAATTCAATCCTCTTTCTATGCGCTGTGAGGCCGTGCCGGATTGTCCTGACGATGTTGATGCGAGTACCGAAGCTGCCTGTCAGGGAGTAGCCATCAGTCCACTGGTTCCATCACTGACAACCGACAGCTTTGGTTGGGTTAACGCCGACAGCCCGACATTGACAAGCAGATCAAAAGGCTCACTCGAGATCGTCTATTTCTGGGGAATCGGCTGCCCTTTCTGCGAACGCCTGAAGCCGCAACTCGAGCAACTGGCCGCAGAGTATCCACAAGTTCAGCTGCGCGACTTCGAAGTCTATTACGACCGCGCCAATCAGCAACGCTTTCTCGACACCACCAGTAAATACGGCATTGATTCACACAGCGTCCCCTTAACCTTTATCGGTGAACGCCACTGGATCGGCTACCGTGAGCATTTTCCCAATGAGATGCGCGCTGAAATAGAAAAACTGCTGGGTCTTCAGAGCGACACCCTCACTACGATACCAACAAGGGACACGATCAGCATTCCATTGCTTGGCGACATCAACATCGGCACCATGCCCCTGCTGTTGACAACGGTGCTGATCGCTTTTGTCGACGGTTTTAACCCCTGCTCGTTGTGGCTGCTGACGATTCTTCTCGGGATCCTGTTACACACGCGCTCGCGCCGTAAAATTGTCATTGTCGGACTCGCCTTTTTGCTGACCACCGCTGCCGGCTATGGGGCCTTCATGCTGGGGCTGCTCAATGTTTTTCTGTATGTGGGCTATGTCGACTGGATCAAGATCGTCGTCGGTTTACTGGCCCTGACCTTTGCGGTGGTCAACATCAAGGATTATTTCTGGTTTCAGCAGGGGGTGAGCTTCACCATCTCTGACAAACAAAAACCGGGGATTTTCAAACGCATGCGCAACATCATCAATCAGGATATGTCGACAGCGGGGATGGTCGGAGCGACCATCATCATGGCCCTGGGGGTGACCCTGGTGGAGCTGCCCTGCACCGCAGGCTTTCCCGTTATCTGGTCCAACATTGCCGCGCAACAGGGGGTCACTGGCATTGAGTTTGCTCTGCTGTTTGTGATTTATCTGACCATCTATCTGGGGGTCGAAATTGTCATTCTGGCAACAGCAGTGATTACCTTGAAAAAGAGTGTGTTTGAGGAAAAACACGGCCGTATCCTCAAACTGATCAGCGGTGTGATCATGCTGGCGCTGGCCTACGGGATTGTCTTTGCCTACGACACTCTGGGCAGCCTTAGCGGCGTTTTGAGCCTGTTTGGCACAGCTGCAGGGATGATTATGTTGATTCTGCTGATTCACCGCATCATCCTGCCGCGTTGCGGCATCAGTGTCGGATCAGAGAAGCAGAAACCTTCTTCACGTAAATAGTTTTGGAAGAAAAATGTCACAGGCCAAACATGACTCCATCCGCATATCATAACTTTTGTATTGAACTGATCACCTCCCTGGTCAATGAAGCACCGGAAAATCATCTTCATGCTGTTGATGAAAAAGCCTGGGGTAGTCCGTTGATCGGTGTTGCGCGCGGGGATGATCCTTTATTTACGGAATTCAAACAGATCATCGGCGCAGTGCACTGGTCACCAGCGGAAGCTTTTGCCCTGGCGTATCCAGACCAGTCAGTGACCTCGAAAGATTTACGGGTAGTGAGCTGGATTTTACCGCAGACAGAAAACACCCTGGCAGATCAGCGCCTGGAAACGGAATTACCGACGGCGCGCTGGGTTTACTCGCGCTGTTATGGTGAACAGTTCAATGAATGGCTGCGACTAAAGGTGCGTGACGAATTGATCAGAATGGGATTAAGGGCGCTGGCTCCGGCCCTGCTACCGGATTGGGCCTATCGCCAGACCCCGCAAGCAGGGATCTGCTCCAATTGGTCAGAACGCCACGCAGCTTATGCCGCAGGACTCGGCACCTTTGGTCTGTCGGACGGTTTTATCAGTGAAGCAGGAAAAGCGATCCGCATCGGCTCCGTCATCGTTGCTGCAGACATCGCGATCACGCCGCGCAGTGCTACCGCCCATACCGCCAATTGCCTCTTTTATGCCCGCGGCACCTGTGGTGCCTGTATCAAACGCTGCCCAGTGGAGGCGATATCTCAGGCCGGGCACGACAAAATCGCCTGTCGCAAATACATCCGCCAGGTGACCGCCCCCTACGCCAAGCAACTCTGCGGCCAGGCTGTTACTCCTTGTGGCCTGTGTCAGGTCAGCATTCCCTGTGAGAGACGCAACCCCGTCGCAGCGGTTCATAATAATCGCGCTGCCGTTGACCTCTAAAGGATGTCTGCAGCAGAGAATAGATGCGGCTGGCCCGCAGCTGCAGAGCCAGCTGGCCTTGCGCGCGCTGCAGTGCCTCAGGTTCAGTGGCATAGCGGCGTTTTAGTATCGCCTGAACCCGTGAGAAATTCTGAATCAGCGGTATTGTTCGCTGTTTACGCCGCGCAGCTAAAAACGTTTCACCTCGTTGACTGGCCGCGAGCAGATGCAGATAAGTGGGTGGAGCGGCCAACAGAAACCGCGCTGCCTCAGCTTCAATACCCAACAGGACCGCCACTAACGTCCGTTGTACACGGGTCCGGGTAAGGTGCCGGGCTTTGACAGCGTTGATCAACTCTTCCAGATGGGCAGCCTGATTGGCAGCATCAATAAGCCTCTGACCTAATCCCGCTTCGATGAGCCAGTAATGACTCAAATCGCCGGGCGATCGTAAAATCTGCGCAGATAGCAGGCGATAATAAATATCTACGTCCAGCCCCAATCCGGCAACAAAAGTCTTCTCCAGAAGAAGGACAACAGCCTGTGGAACTAATCCGGTAATTTCAAATCCATCATGCAAACGCTGACGAATACCTGTAGCGCTGGCAATCCCCTCTTTTTCATCGAGATCGTGATAACCGGCTCCGATCCGGGTTGTGGTCAGAGGGACGATGGAGCTGCCGACTTCGCCCAGGGCGCGTAGATAAGCAAGACCCAGGATATTGTTCGGGCTGGAAAGAATTTCATCAATATCAACAGTGGGGAACAGCTTCGTCATCGCCTGTGCCTGCGCCTGGGGGAAAGAGACGCCCCGCCGCAGCGCAGCAGAGGTATACTTTTCAACCGGTTCCTTCTGCTGGGCAAGAAGATCAGCACAGTGTTCCAACGCTGCAAGATCGCCGCTTTCGCTACCGAAACAGACAGCGTCCGCCCCCAGATCGGTCAGGGCCTGGATAGCACCCCGGGCAAAATCCGGAGCGCTGCTAGCGGCCCAGGGCAAAGGCAGCTCGACCACAATGTCGACCCCGGCAGCCAGGGCCATCTCCGCCCGTACCCATTTATCCACCAGGGCCGGTTCACCACGCTGGAGAAAATGACCGCTCATCACCGCCACCGCCACTTCGGCATCCGCCAAATCAAGGCTGCGCCGCAAGTGGTGAAGGTGGCCATTGTGAAATGGATTATATTCGGTGATCAATCCGACAGCTCGCATTAGTTTTGCTCTCACAAAGCCAAAAGAAAACAAAGGGGAAAACTTAAAACAACTGTAAATTACTCTATTTTGCTATCAAACTGATTTCAAATAGGTAACCGAATTTATGTGTTCTCAGTGTCTCCGTGCCTCCGTGTGATAGAGACATTCTTAACAGTTTAATACTTAAAGCCTCACGGCAATTTTCTCATCCACCCGGTTTTCCTCCGGGGTAGTGTGGGTTTTGTAGGCCAGCACCTCAACCCCCGTCGCAGCCACCTGACGCAGCAGGCGACCATACTCGGGATCAATCTCATCCGCCGGGGAGAAAAACTGTGCTTCACTGCGCTGCACCAGAAAAAAGATCACACTGCGATACCCCTGATGTTTAGCTTCCTGCAATTCGAGCAGATGCTTTTGTCCGCGCAGCGTCACCGCATCGGGGAAACAGGCAGTTTCGGCGGAGCAGCACAGGGTGACGTTTTTCACCTCCAGCAGCACCTTTTCATTCCCTTTGGTCAGCAGAAAATCGATGCGGCTGCCGCCAAAAGCATATTCTGCGCGTACCTGATAATCACGAAACTCCGTGATCCACCCTTGCGCCAATGCTTCTGCCACCAACTGGTTGCTACGTTGGGTATGGGTGTCGACCCAGTCAGTTCCAACCCGGATCAGCTCCAGGGTCCAGGGGAGTTTACGTTTGGGATTAGTTGCTACGGAAAACAAGACCGGGTAGCCGGGAACGGCGCACTGTTTCATGCTGCCGGTGTTGGGGGTATGGGCGGTGATAATGGTGCCGTCGGGGCGTTCAATATCAGTCAGAAAACGCTTGTAGCGCCGTAGCAGGGTCCCGGCAAACAAGGGAGCTGGTAGTTTCATGCTGACTCCAAGGATAAAATTCCAGTCATTTTAGCGGGCTGCCGGTTAAACACAGCAGTCGAATCTTGCGAAGCAGGAATGATCATCGTATATTAGCGCCTTTGATCAAACCAATTTGTATTTTTCTTTCTATGAACCCATTCTTTACTTCAATCATAATCTTTGCGAGGTACCCATGACAGACAACTTGATAGCCCGTACTGAATCAGCTTACGACTATCCACTGCTGATAAAAAACCTGTTTGCTGCCCCGGCCGTCACTAACCCCCAACAGGCCATCGTCTACCGTGACCTGCAGCGTTTCACTTATGCGGAATTCAAACAACGAGTCTGCCGCCTGGCCAATGCCCTGACCGCCATTGGTGTCAAGTCGGGGGATACCGTGGCAGTGATGGACTGGGACTCCCATCGCTACCTTGAGTGTTTTTATGCTGTCCCCATGCTTGGTGCGGTGCTGCACACGGTGAACATCCGCCTGTCACCGGAGCAGATTCTCTATACCATCGACCACGCCGAGGATGATTACATCCTCGTCAATGAGGAATTCCTGCCCTTGCTGGAACAGATCAAAGGGCGTATCGACACGGTCAAATCTTACGTTCTGCTGCAGGACGAACAGATGCCAGCGAAGACCAGCCTCACCATTGCCGGTGAGTATGAAGCTATGCTGGCAACCGCCGCCGACACCTTTGAATTTAGCGAATTCAACGAAAATACCCGGGCGACCACCTTTTACACCACCGGCACCACCGGCATGCCCAAGGGTGTCTATTTCAGCCACCGCCAACTGGTGCTGCATACCCTCGCCGGCATGGCGGCGCTGGGCAGCGTGGCCCGCCAGGGGCGGCTGCATCAGGAAGATGTCTACATGCCGATCACCCCCATGTTTCATGTTCATGCCTGGGGGCTTCCCTACATCGCAACGGCTTTAGGAATCAAACAGGTTTATCCCGGCAAATACCTGCCGGAAATGCTGCTCAAACTGATCGACAGGGAAAAGGTGACCTTCTCCCACTGTGTGCCGACCATCCTCCACCTGCTCATGAGCCATCCCCTGTTCAAGGAGATTGACCTATCCAACTGGAAAGTGCTGATTGGCGGTGCTGCTCTGCCTAAAGCCATGTGCCGGTCTGCGCGGGCGCGGGGAATCGATATCTACTCCGGTTACGGCATGTCGGAAACCTGTCCGGTACTGACCCTGGCTAATGTGACCGAAGAGGATTTAAGCACCGAAGAGGATCTGGAAATCCGCTGCAAAACTGGCCGCCCTCTCCCCCTGGTTGATCTAAGGATTGTCGATGAAGGGATGCAGGAGGTTCCTGCCGATGGCCAGAGTGTCGGTGAAATCGTCGTCCGCAGTCCGTGGTTGACGCAAGGATACCTCAAAGACCAGCGCAATTCGGAAACCTTGTGGCGCGGCGGCTACCTGCATACCGGCGATGTTGCCAACCGCGATGCGAACAACTACATCAAGATCACCGACCGGATCAAGGATGTCATCAAAATTGGTGGTGAGTGGATCTCCTCACTGGAGGTGGAAGATTTTCTGAGCGCCCATCCAGAGGTTACCGAAGCCGCCGTCATTGGTCTGCCAGACCCGAAATGGGGTGAGAAACCGGTCGCCTTGGTGGTCAGAAAAAGTGGCGCCGACATCAGCGAGAAGGAACTTCTCAACCATATTCGTGGATTTGTCGATAAGGGGCTGATTTCTAAACAAGTCGTGTTGTTGAAAATTGAATTTGTTGATGCTATTGCGAAGACCAGTGTCGGCAAAACCGACAAGAAACTGCTTCGCGAACAATATCAACAGAGGTAACTATTTTCTATCCCGCGGGGGCTCCCCCCCGCGGGGCGTCCATCACACCTTTAATACCTCATCCACCGGCACGTATTCCAAACCGAAAGCTTCGGCCACCCCTTTGCAACACACCAGTCCATTGACCACATTGAAACCTTCGGCGATACCAGCATCCTGGCGCGCCACCGACTTCCATCCCTGACTTGCAATCTTGACGGCATAGGGCAATGTTGCGTTGGTCAACGCCATGGTGGAAGTCAAGGGAACCGCACCCGGCATATTGGCAACACAGTAATGGAGGATACCGTCCACCTCGTAAGTGGGGTTGCCGTGGGTGGTCGGACGCGAGGTTTCAAAGCAGCCCCCCTGATCGATAGCAACATCCACCAGCACCGCACCCGGCTTCATCGTCGCAAACATCTCGCGCGTCACCAGGCGTGGAGCCTTCGCACCATGAACCAGGACTGCGCCGATAACCGCATCAGCCTTGGTGACCAGTTCCCGAATCGCCGCCGGCGAAGACATCATGACAAAGCAGTTGGCAGGCATGGTTTCATCCAGATAACGTAAACGCGACAGATCCTGGTCGAGGAGATAAACCTTGGCGCCAAGGCCACAGGCCATGCGCGCGGCCTGACTGCCGACGACACCCCCGCCAATCACGACAACGGTCGCCGGCTCCACCCCGGGCACACCGCCCATGAGAATGCCGCGACCGCCCTGTGATCTTTCCAGATATTTGGCCGCCTGCTGCGCCGCCATGCGCCCGGCGACTTCGCTCATGGGCGTTAACAAGGGCAAACCACCGACAACATCCGTGATCGTTTCGTAGGCGATACAGACCGCTTTACGTGCCATCATGGCGCGGGTCAGCTCTTCGCCGGCGGCAAAATGAAAATAGGTAAAAACCAACTGCCCTTCCCGAATCAGCTCATATTCCTGCGGTTGGGGCTCCTTGACGTGCATCACCATCGCCGCGCGGGCATAAATCTGCTCGGCCTCAGCCACAATTTGCGCACCGGCGCGCTGATAATCCTGATCGGCAAAACCACTACCGATTCCGGCAGATTGCTCTACCAGCACCTGATGCCCGGCAGCGGTCATGACCTCGGCCCCCGCCGGGGTCATACTGACACGATTTTCTTCCGCTTTGATTTCTTTGAGTATCCCGATGATCATCGTCACCTCCTGTTTACCCATATCATCAGCCAGTAGCTATACTTGACAAACGAATAGGCATTAACTAACTATAATGGCCGTGCCCCTCAAAAATCGCGCCCCTTTGTGCCAAAATACCAGGACACTTTCCCAATTTATCAATACCGGGATAATATACCAGGAATCCACTCACAGATTCTCATTTTCCCGACACTGAACACAATGATTGTTTTTACCAAGGACTTTCAATGAAACGTATTTTCCGTTTTCTGCTGCCTCTGCTGATTCTTTCAGGTGGTATCGCCATCAGTGCGGCCCTGATTGCCAGTGGCCCGGAAGCAACCCGTCAGCGCCCCCGGACCCCTCCGCCTGCGGTTGAAGTGATCACCGTTGAACCCCAGTCTTACCAGGTTCAGGTTGCCAGCCGTGGCACGATCTCAGCACGCACTGAAACCACCCTGGTCGCTGAAACAACCGGGCGCATCACTCAGGTTTCAGACACTTTCTACAATGGTGGTTTTTTTGAAAAAGGCGATCTATTGTTGCAAGTAGATGACCGTGATTATCAGAATGCCGTCGTCATTGCTCGCGCCGAGGTGGCGCAGCGCCAACTGGCCCTGACCGAAGAGCAAGCGCGCAGTGATCAGGCACAGCGTGACTGGGAACAATTTCAGCACCTTACTGCGCCGCCACCGCTGGTTGCGCGCACCCCTCAGCTCCAAAATGCGGTAGCGGCCCTGGAAGCGGCCAAAGCACGGCTACGCCAGGCCGAGCTGAATCTCGAGCGCACCCGCATCCTCGCCCCCTACGCCGGTCGCATTCTGGCCAAGGAAGTTGATATCGGACAATATATCACAACCGGTACGCGCCTGGCGCGGATCTACGCCAGCGACGCCCTGGAGGTTCGCTTGCCCCTCTCTGATGAACAACTGAGCTACCTCACCCTGCCCGAAGAATTTCGCGATCGTCCTGCGGTTCCCGCAACCCGGCAAGCAGCCGTCACCTTCAGTATCCGCATCGGTAGCGAAATCTATACCTGGTCCGGCCGCCTGGTCCGCACTGAAGGCAGTATTGATATCAACAGTCGCCAACTCTTTGTCGTCGCCCGGGTTGATAACCCTTATCAGCAAAAAGGAAACCGACCACAACTTAAAATCGGTCAGTTTGTTGAAGCACGGATCTCCGCTAGCCGGCTGGAGGAAGTTTACAGAATTCCCCGGCAAGCCATTCATGGCGAACGCACGGTCCATATTATCACCCCGGAAAACCGCTTGGAGCGGCGCGAGCTGAACATCCTCTGGCGTGACACCAATTATCTGGTGGCCAGCGGCCCCCTGCGCTCCGGTGAACAGATCGCCCTGACGCGCCTTCCCTTTGCCGCTGATGGCATCATCGTTCGCATTATCAACAACAATGATCAGGAAGACCGCAAGGAACTCGTGCAATGAACAGTATCATTGCCTGGTTTGCTCGCAATCATGTAGCCGCCAATCTGCTGATGGCTTTGATCATCGGCCTCGGCCTGTGGGCGGTCACTGACCGGATTCCGATGGAGGTCTTTCCCGAGTTTGAGCGAGACACGGTCATCATTAGTGCCGTCTATCGCGGTGCTACCCCGGCCGAAGTAGAAGAAGCGGTTATTATCCGCATTGAGGAAGCAATCGCCGCCGTTACCGGAATTGACACCATTATCTCCACCGCTAATGAAGGCAGTGGACAGGTTCGCGTCGATGTCTTAAAAGGATACAAACCACGCGAAATCATGGACGACATCCGCAACAAGGTGAATGCCATCAGCACCTTTCCGGAAGAGGTCGAACGACCAACCTACGAAATCCTGGAGTTTCGCCGGGAAGTCATTTCTGTCGTTGTCGGCGCCAATCTCCCCGAAGGTGATCTGCGCAGAATTGGTGAAATGGTCCGCGACGACCTGACCGCACTGTCCGCTATCAGTCTGGCCGATCTGGTCGCGGTCAGACCCTACGAACTCTCGGTTGAGGTCAATCAGGCGACTCTCGAACAATATCAGTTGAGCCTTGAAGACCTGTCCCAGGCGATTCGCAGCCACTCTCTTGACCTGCCGGCCGGTGCCATCAAAACCCGTGGCGGAGAAATCCTCCTACGCACCATGGGCCAAGCAGACACAGCAGCAGACTACGCCCGCATCCCCGTGCGCGCCACGCCCACCGGCAGCCAATTATTGCTTGGTGATATCGCAACCATCCGCGATGGTTTTGACGAAGAGCCACTGGAGGCCGTGCTCAATAAAAAGGCTGCGGTCATGATCGAGGTCTACCGTACCGGCGAACAAAACGCCCTCGACGTCGGACGCGCTGTGCGTGAATATGTGGAGGAAAAACGTGAGATTCTGCCGCCGGGGGTCTCTATCGACTACTGGCGCGATCGCTCGCGCATTGTCCAGTTGCGACTGAATACCCTGACCAGTAGTGCGCTGCAGGGCGGCATTCTGATCTTTCTGGCCCTGGCTCTATTTCTGCGTTTTTCTGTCGCGGTCTGGGTCTGCATCGGTATCCCGATCAGTTTTTTGGGCGCCTTGGCGTTGATGCCGACTCTCGGTGTGACCCTGAACTCCCTGAGCCTTTTTGCTTTTATTCTGGTCCTGGGGATTGTCGTTGATGATGCCATTATTACCGGCGAGAACGTCTATCGCCGACTCAAGGAGGATGGAGAATCGATCGAAGGAATTATTGCCGGAACCCAGGAGGTTGCGGTTCCAGTTACCTTCGGGTTGCTGACGACGATTGCTGCCTTTACCCCGTTACTCTTCATGGAAGGGGTTCGGGGGCCGATCTTCGCCCAGATTCCATTGATTGTTATTCCCGCCCTGGCCTTTTCCTGGGTCGAATCAAAGTTGATTCTGCCCGCCCACTTAAGCAGCGTCCACATCACCAAACCGCCGCGCGGTGGTCTGTTGATGCTGCAGAAACTGCAGCAGAAAGTTGCCAACGGGTTGGAGTGGTTTACCCTGCAGATTTATCAGCCGGTGCTCGAACTCGCGGTCAAACGGCGCCATCTGACCCTGTCGATCTTTACTGCCGCGATCATCATTATTGTCAGCTTTGTTATCAGCGGTCGTTACGGGTACACTTTTTTTCCGCGGATTCAAAGTGAGATTGCTCGCGCGACCCTGATCATGCCGGCCGGAACCTCGGTCGACCAAACCCGGATCCACATAGAACGCATGGCGCAACATGCTTATGCCCTCCAGGCCAAACATCAGGAACCGGAGGGTTCCGGATCGGTCATTCGCAACATCCTGGTGAGTACCGGCTGGACTGGAACCGGGAGTCCCGGCATGGGTGGCAAACCGGAGCTGGGACAGGTCACCATGGAAATGGTACCGCCGGAAGAACGCCTTAATCAGATCAGCACCAGTGAAGTCGTACAGGAGTGGCGCCAACTGATCGGCGCGGTTCCCGGGGCCAAGGAACTGACCTACCGGGCAGAAATCGGACGGGGCGGTAACCCGGTCGATGTCCAATTGACCGGAGCTGATTTTAACAAGCTGACTGAAGTTGCCGAGATGCTGAAAAAACGCTACAGCGAATATCCCGGTCTGTTCGATATCCAGGACAGCTTTGACCAGGGCAAACAGGAAATCCAGCTGCGTCTGTTACCGGAGGCCAAACTCCTCGGATTAACCACCAGTGACCTCGGACGCCAGGTCAGAGCGGCTTTTTTTGGCAGTGAGGCCCAGCGTATTCAACGTGGACGCGATGATGTCCGGGTAATGGTCCGCTATCCGAAGGAAGAACGCCAGAATCTGGCCAGCCTGGAAACTATGAAAATTCGCACCAAAAGTGGTGTTGAAGTCCCCTTTAGTCAGGTCGCAGTCATTGATATACAGGCCGGTTATTCGAGCATCCGCCGGGTCGACCGCAACCGGGCGGTGAATGTTTCAGCGGACGCCGAAAAAGGTGAGGTTGATACCAACGCGATCGCCGCCGACCTGAAGATCTATCTCGACGAGCTGCTCCTTGAGTATCCCGGTATCCGCTATACCTTCAAAGGAGAGCTTGAGGAACAGCGCGAATCACTGGGGAGCCTGATCTATGGGGTTATTTTTGTCCTGTTTGCCATCTATGCCCTGCTCGCCATCCCGTTTCGCTCCTACCTGCAACCGATCCCGGTGATGCTGGTCATCCCTTTCAGTATCGGCGGTGCGATTGTCGGCCACATGATCATGGGGTACAACTTAAGCTTCATGAGTCTGCTCGGTATTCTGGCGCTGTGCGGGGTGGTAGTGAACAACAGCCTGGTGCTGGTTGACTTCATCAATCGCCGGCGCCGTGAAGGGATGCCGATGTTAGAAGCAGTGATGCTCTCCGGAGTCAACCGTTTCCGGCCGATCCTGCTGACCTCCCTGACCACTTTTCTCGGGCTGACCCCGCTGCTGTTTGACACCAGCACCCAGGCGCAGTTTCTGATTCCGATGGCGGTCTCGTTGGGCTTCGGCATCCTCTTCAGCACCTTTCTCAGCCTGCTGCTGGTACCGGCCACTTATCTGATCCTCGAAGATATCATCGGATTTTTCAGCAGAGAAAAGCCCTTGTAACTGTTATCATCAGGAGTAGCCATGAACGCCGAACAAATCGCCTCACAGCGAGAATTCCTCAAAGACTCCCTGCGTCTTACCATCGATTTTCGTTTTACCGATCAACGCATGGGGGTTGCACCACCAGCGATTCAAAAACCGGCGCTACCGAAGCAACAGATCATCAACCTACCGGCACCAGACAGTCATCAATCGTTACAAAAAATCAGCCTATACGATGCGATCGCGGGGCGTGCCAGCCAGCGGCGCTTTTCCGATGCGCCGATTGATGTGACCGAACTGGCTTTTCTGCTCTGGGCAACCCAGGGGATCCGCGCAGAGCCGGCCCCCGGCACAGCATTGCGTACCGTCCCCTCCGCCGGTTGCCGTCATCCTTTTGAAACCTACCTGCTGGTCACCAATGTGACCGACCTTGAACCCGGTGTATACCGCTACCTGCCCCGTGAGCACGCCCTGGTGCTGGAGCGAACGGATACCGACCTGATCGAAAAGCTTTCCCCGGCAACCCTTGGCCAGATGTTTACCGCTACAGCCGCCGTCACCTTTGTCTGGACCTGTATCCCCTACCGCACCGAATGGCGTTACCATACCGCCGCCCATCGGGTCATTCTGATGGATGTCGGGCATGTCTGCCAGAACCTCTATCTGGCGTGCGCTGCCATCGGTGGAGGTACCTGTGCTATCGCGGCTTTTCATCAGGAGTTGATGGATCAGTTGGTGGGAGTTGATGGAGAAGATGAGTTTGTAATCTATCTGGCGCCGGTGGGGAAAGTCTGATCAGCCCGGGAGCAGCGTCAATACCTTGTTTTCAACCTGATGCAGAAACTGCTCCAGACTGCCGTCGTTGCGCAGGATCATGTTCCAGCCGTTGAAGTCATCGAGGGAATTTTCGCTGCTGTGATCATTGGCGCCATTAAAACCCGGACGTTCCACCCGAATCAAAACCCCGCCGTTTCGCTGAACAGCATCAACCTCGTTGCGAAAACGCACATCATCGACCAGAATATGAGCATTGCGATCCGGCAGTTCTGCCAGCGCCGCCTCCCACGCCTTGGTCCAGTAATCGGGATCCTGCGCCCGGCGGTATTCGGTCCCCCACCACTGCAGAATGCGTCTGACGCTCAAGGTCGTCTGCCCTGGATGCTGCTGAATATCACGATTTTCCGCAACAAAGCCATCCCACGCCGGACATTCTTGTCTGGCGCGGTCCTCATTAATCTCAAAATGGGTCAGTTTGTCCTGCTGATCACCGTAGAGTAAAGCCCCCTTATCGGCAGCACCGACCTGGCGCAGAAAGGCTTCCACCTCGCGACGCAACATACTCGCCATCGGCAACACCTGAATATTATCCCCCAACCTAGCCTGCAAATGTTTCGCAGCAGTGGTTTTCCCCGAAGCGGCTTTGCCGGCAAATCCGATGATCATGGTTGAGTCCTTGAAAAAAAGTGAATAATACAGACTTGTGGAGTCTAGCCATTTCGGGCAAAAAATCAACGGGGTTTATCATGAATGCCCCTTTCGCTGCGTCATGCTATACTTCCATATCCCCCAAATAGAGGACATTGCCATGAAAAACACTCTCAGCGCAGGAATCAGCTATCAACACAGCTATCAGGTCCCCAGCGACAAAACCGTCCCCCATGTTTTTAAAGAATCCGATCTGTTTGCTGCCATGCCGCCGGTTTTTGCGACGGCATTTATGGTCGGGCTGATGGAATGGGCCTGCATGGAGTCGTTGCGGCCGCACATGGAGGAAGGCGAAATCAGCCTGGGCACCCATATCTGTGTCAGTCACCAGGCAGCGACGCCGGTGGGAATGAAGGTCACCGTCGATGTCACCTGCACCAAGGTTGATGACGGCAAAACCACCTGGGAAGTCACCGCCAGGGATGAAAAGGATCTGATCGGCAAGGGAACCCATGAGCGGTTTACCATAAATGCGGAGAAGTTTGCGGGGATTTTGCGTAAGAAGTCGGGGGAGCTATAAATCTTCGTGGCCTTTCACCGTTCAGGGCCCTTACAACCGAGATACCACTCTAAATCCCCTGGCGAACGCAGCGAGAGGAGGCGCCTGTTGCTCTTCGTGAAAAGAGGCCGCAACCGTCCGCTATTATCTGCGAGTTAAAAAAGCTCTGCACCATGCGCACCACAAGTCGCCCCACGCCAGTGGAAAGCTCTTTTTGACGACTTTTTGGAGCGCTTGCCAAAAAGTCGGGCGGCGTGGGGGGCCGAGAGCCCGCGACCTTGATGTTGATCTTAAACAATCGGGCGGTTCATGAACCGCCCCTACGGCAAACCCATAAAACAGAAGGTTCGCGCACACCCGTGCAAATCCGGCATTTAAAGCTTAGCTGATCGCGTGCGTTTGATTATCAAAAGACTCTTTATGGGACGTTTGTACGCTAATCTGCAAGCCAAGGGCCTTTGCCACTTTTGCTACGGTAGCAAATGTGGGGTTTCCCTCCGGCGACAAGGCTTTGTATAAACCCTCCCGGGTCAGACCGGTATCCCTAGCAAGCTGGCTCATGTTCCTGGCACGCGCTATAACACCCAGCGCATGGACAATGAAGGCAGGATCATCGCCCGCCTCCTCGATACATGCCTCAAGATACAGTTGAATATCTTCATCTGTCTTAAGAAACTCCGCCGAATCCCAGCGTGTTGTTTTTATACCCATAGCCTATACCTCCAACTGTTTAGCGATTTCTTTAGCCTTGGCGATGTCAGCTGCCTGAGAACTTTTGTCGCCACCCGATAGAAGAATCACGACAACAGCGTTTCTTTGTACGAAATAGACCCTGTAGCCGGGGCCATAGAAGATACGCAATTCACTGACGCCTTCTCCTATCGGAGCAACGTCACCAAAATGGCCCATCTCCAGCCTGTCAATCCTGACCTGAATTCGTGCCTTTGCTCTGCGATCCTTAAGGCCGTTGAACCATTTTGTGAATCGCTCGGTCTTCCGAACTTCTATCATGTGATTACTATAGCTCTTAATTTAAGCGGATGTCAACTGTGGTTAACATAATCTCGGACTGGGACTTGGCTGCGCCGCCGGGTTCCTTCCTTTTTGATAGGCGTCAATCAGCCCCTTTGGCTCGCCGAAGTGCAAGTCGCGTCATCGGCGGCCCCACGATTTCAAATACTACGGTGGAGGCCAGTACGATCGACATGATCACATCGGCGCGCTCTGGAAACCGCTGTGCGGCCATGAGTGCCATCCCCACAGCAACACCCGCCTGGGGTAATAATGCTACGCCCATCCATCGGCCTGTCTTTTGCGGCATGGCGCGCCACCGTGCCCCGGCTGAGGCACCCAACAAACGACCGACAATTCGGGCAAGAACGAAGGCGGCGCCTAACAAGCCTACTTCCGGCAGGGTGTTGATTTCCAACGCCGCTCCAGCGAGCAGGAAAAAGACAATCATGAACGGCCACTGGATGTGCTCGATAGCGTGAAAGGGACGGTCGTGGTGTCTGGCTAAATTCGCTACCACGGCACCCATGACCACGGCAGCCAGCAGGAAGGACACCTCCAACCAGAGAGCTGCACCGAGGCACAAAAAAACAAGTCCCAGTGCTTCTGCCAGGGTCGGGTCGCCGGGAGCAACACGGCCTGTTGCGTAGGCAGCGGGAACACCTAAAACCAGGCCCAGAATCACAGCACCACCGATATCCCAAGCCCCGTGGATCAAGGCGCTCATCCCATCGCCACCATCCAGCATTGCTGCCGCGGCCATGAACAGACTGAACGTCAACACCCCCCAAGCATCATCGACTGCGACCACGCCCAATAAGGTATCAGTAAAAGGGCCATCGGCTCTACTCTCGCGAACAACGTCCGTGGTAGCAGCTGGCGCTGTGGCGGTCGCCAATGCACCCAGGAGCAAGGACAGACCAAGATCGTCGGTCAACAACCAGACGACTGCAAACACCAGGGTAGCGGTAAAGACGACGACCGCCAGGGACAAGACCAGGACATCTGATCCGTGACGCTGCAAGTTCCGGCGGTTCAGATGGCCACCCAACAAGAAGCCGACCATGGTCAGGGCAACCTGGGACACAAGAGCAAACCACTGGGTTCCAGCGGGCTCCAACCAACCTAGCAGCGACGGACCGAGAACGACACCAACGATGATCAACAACGTCACCCTGGGCAGAGGCGTGCGGCGGCCCAGCAATTCAGCTGCCAGACCAACCAAAAAAACAAATCCCAGGAGGAGAAGCATCAACGGTTGATCGTTCATAAATCCTCATGCTGCCAACTGAAATGATATTCAGATGATGGCGCCATACCGGCACTGAAGCCGATGCCCATTCTAAGGGATACGCACCACTGCGTAGCCCTGCATCTGATAACCGATCACCGAGACAAAGCCGTTATCCACGGGGTCGATCTCCGCAAGAATTGTTGTTTCATCAACTCCTGCCATCGTGACTGCGTAGAGGCAAACTTCAAATTTCACACCATCCTGTTTCATCTGCCGGATGGTTGTCTGGAACAACTCCACTTCACTGCGGACATCATCAGGAAAAATGGTTAGATTCGTAGAAATCAGATTCACGACCGGGCCATGAAAAACCACGACAATATTTGGCCTGATCCCCAGGTCGCGGACAGCTGTATCCGCGTATGAGTTTTTAACCGCCCAGAACACCCGGTTGGCAACCCCGGGATCTCCCGATGTGAACTGGAATACAGCGTTGTAGGCGGTAATACCTCTGAACGCGGACGCGTAACCTGAAGCAAAGACAGGGGCTACTCCAAAAGTTACAAGGATCACCACGGAGAGTGCGGCGATGCTGCTGCGAATGGACCGGTTTCTTGATCGACTCATGACTCACTCCTTTACCCGAAAATCAGAATCTGTCATCAATATTATCCACGGACGGGACCACAAAATCATTGCCTGGCTGTTTAGCCCCAAAACCATCCAGTTATATAAAGAGCCGGACAACCCTTTATTGTGCGGTGCGGGCGTTTTCTTCCACTACATTGATCAGTGCGCCATAGCCCTGCTCTTCCATGTCTTCCAGCGGGATGAACCTCAGCGCCGCAGAGTTCATGCAATAACGCAAGCCGGTTGGAGCCGGACCATCATCGAATACGTGACCCAAGTGAGAATCAGCGTAGCGACTACGGATCTCGGTGCGTACCGAAAAAAAGCTCCGATCCTCATGCTCCACCACGGAATCCGGGTTAATTGGCTTGGTAAAGCTGGGCCAACCGGTACCGGAGTCATACTTGTCGCGAGATGAGAATAACGGTTCACCGGAGACAACATCCACATACAGACCCGGTCGCTTTTCATCATTATATTCGTTCTTAAAGGGAGGCTCAGTACCGTCCTTCTGGGTGACGTTGTATTGTTCTTTTGTCAGCTTCGCCTTGAGTACCCTGTCGTCCGGTTTTTCAAAGCTTGATGGGTTGAATCCCCCCACCGGGGTTGACTGTGACTCAACTTTGCCACGAGCCTCCTGACTGGTTCCAGTGCGGTTTTCCGGACGATAGCGAGAGTAATCCACCTCCTGATCGTCTCCCCAGACCTGTTCGATAAACTGATAGCGTCCAGAGTTAAAGGTGTAGAATTTATAGCTCAGCGGGTTTTTCTTGTAGTAATCCTGGTGATACTCTTCGGCCTCGTAGAAGGCCTTGAAGGGGACGATCTCGATCACTAGCGGATCCTCATATCGGCCGGATGCTTCCAATTCAGCGACCGAGGTTTCCGCTGTTTGTTTCTCTTCCTCGCTATGATAAAAAATCGCTGGTCGATATTGCTTACCACGATCGACATACTGGCCCTCGGCATCCGTCGGGTTGGCAGTCCGCCACAATGCCTGCAACAATCCTTCGTAAGTGATCACCGTCGGGTCATAATAAACCTGTACCGCTTCGGTATGACCAGTATTTCCGCCGGCAACCTGCTGATAGGTTGGATCGATCTCTTTGCCGCCACTGTAACCGGATACCACCGCTACCACACCGGGAACTTTTTCGAAAGCCTCCTCCACGCACCAGAAACAGCCGCCGGCAAAGGTGGCAACTGCCTGATCAGGATCGCTTGGGATGTATTTCGAGTCTGTCGCGCTGAAAACGCTTAGTTGAATTCCCGCCAGCACAATGACAATCGCTGTGGACAACAGTAATAGATAGCGTATCATAATCTTAACCTCCTGCTCTGGTGCCCTGGCAGGCACCCAAATACTTGATGGAAACAGATATACTCATCATAACACCTTTCGTCATTTCATTTTTTTATGACATTTTGGGAGGTCAACTACGGTTCGAGATGATTCGCGTCAGGGAAGATGCTAGAATATTAAAAAAAACAACTAAGAGAGGCTTTCTATGCGCAGCAATCCTTTTTTCCGGCTTGCTTTTTTCCTGACCTTTACCCTTACCTGTCTGTTGTTGCTGCCCTTCTCCAGCGTCGCCGCTGAGCTGCCACAGAATAGCGATCAGATCCCGCGAATCAGCATTATAGAACTGCAGGAATGGCAGGAACAGGAACCTGTGGTCATTGTTGATGCCCGAGTGGCACGGGCATGGAAACGCGCCGGCAACAAAATCCCCGCTGCGATCCGACTGGATACGCCAGAAAAGATTGCTCAGTTTGCCGACTCAACAAACCGCCAGCAAGCTATCCTTGTTTACTGTCTATGACCACGAGAACGTTCCAGTGCCGGTCTGGCACTGACCTTGTCGCAGCAGGGTTTCGACCACGTCCGGGTACTTAAGGGCGGCTACCATGCCTGGATCAGTGAAAATCTCCCGCTGGCTGAAAAATGAAGATTCCCAACACAAGGCATTAACAACAATGTGAAAAGTTTGCTAAGATGGCTCAAGCTAAAGCTGAACAACCCGGCATGATATTCGCTAAAGGAGAGAGATGATGACTGAATGGAGCTGTGATAATCCCGAGGAGCATTGTGATCTGCACGCCTGTCAACTGACAGCCAATACTCGCAACCCCGAAATCGACAAAATTTTTGAAAACCCGCGCTATGCATGCATCAACTGTGGGGCCAAGGTCCATGATGCAGCCAACGTCTGCAACCCGAAAGAACTTTGATACACATTCAAGCGGCCAAGCTCCCCGGCACCACAGGGGCTTGGCCGCTGTGCACATTTCAGTTACGCCAGACCGCAATACGCTGGAATACCGGATAGACTGCCGGACCGAACTGATTATAAATGGCAACATCGGCGGCATCGCGTCCATAGCCGATAGTCACATATCCGCCTCTGTGAGCCGATTGAGTCGCATCAAAGGTGTACCAGCGGCCGCCCACGTAAGCTTCAAACCAGGCGTGCAGATCCATTGGCTCCAATTCATGCAGATACCCAACCACAAAGCGTGCCGGAATACTGATGCTTCGACATAGTGCCACCCCAAGATGCGCCAGATCACGACAAACCCCAGACTGACGCTGATTGACTTCAACCGCTGAGATCGGGATATCACTGCTGCCAGGCAGATAATGAATAAAATTTCGCACCCAATTTTCAATCGCCGCTACCTGATCATAACCAGGCTGAGCATTGATAGTGATTTCCGTCGCCAGTTGACCAAAGCGGTCCGACTCGCAGTAACGACTTGGCAACAGGTATTCAAGTACACCATTAGGAAGATTCTGAACTTCAATAAAGGGCGCACCCTGCGCTTGATCACTGAAATCTGCAGTCTTCACCTGAGCGACAGTATGGATGGCAAAGTATCCGGGCGGCGCGATCAGCCGCTGGCAGAGGTTCCCATAGCCATCGGTAAACTCGAATACCGGAACCTCGGGGACAAGCCGGTACTCTTCTTTGGCGATCCATTGCTGGGCACCGCTACGTGGCCGTAACATCAACACAAACGGCGTCGCTACCGAAATTTCAAATTCAAGATCACAACTGACAGATAACCACATATTTGCCCTTTTTTGTTTACTGTTCCCTCATTTCTAACAGCAATCAACAAGCGATTGAAGCAGGAATCAACGAGTGGTTAACCTTCAATCTTCACTTTGAAAAACCCTTCGTAAATCGCCTCACCAACCTGATTGATCCGGGTCTGGGTGACGTCGAGGTATTCATGCAGACCGTAGTCAAAAATTTCTTCCAGCGATGCATACTGAAATTCTGCCAACAACCGCCCTAGTGCCTGCTGGGCCTTGTTGGAATACGAATCGCTCTGACCGCCACTGATTTGATTGAGGGACTTCATCGCAGCTGCCAGCGAATAATGAACGGCGCGGGGGAAGCTGCGATCAAGTAATAAGAAATTGGTGATATTGCGCGGAGCGATGCGACCAAACTGCTTACGGTACATCTCAAACGCGCTGGCTGAACGCAACAGGGCCGCCCAGAGGATGTTGTCATAGGGGCTGCCGACATAATCAACGGACGGCAGCAGAATAAAATACTTCACATCAAGCAAACGGGTGGTTTTATCAGCGCGCTCCAGCATCCGCCCCAGGCGACCAAAATGCCAACCTTCACCATGATTCATGGTCGCATCGGTAATGCCGATAAAGGCGTGACTGGCATTCATCACCTCGGCAGAAAACTGATGGGGCAGATCCATCACCGTCTCTTCCGAAGCTGCATTAATCATCAAGTAGAAGGTATTGAGCTGCTCCCACATCTCGGAACTGATATATTCGCGAATCGATCGGGCATTTTCTCGCGCAGCGCGCACGCAGGAGTAAATAGAGTTGGTGTAACGCCGGTCAAAAATCAGAAAACGGATCGCGTTATCACGGGTTGCCTCCCCATATAATTTCTTGAATAATTCGTCATCACCGGTGGTATTGATCAGCGGTTGCCATTGATCGCTGGCATCCTCGGGGAGATCAAGGGTCATATTGTAATTAGCGGATATAAAACGGGCGACATTTTCTGCCCGCTCAATATAGCGGTTCAGCCAATAAATAGAATTCGCAACCCGACTCAGCATGGTGCATCCTCCTGATTCTGATCTTGTTCCTGTTCCTGTTTCTGCTCCTGCAATGGCGATTCGGGTGACGGGCCTTCGGTTGAATTGATCACCCAGGTGTCTTTACTTCCACCCCCTTGCGACGAATTGACCACCAGGGACCCTTTCTTCAGCGCCACCCGTGTCAA
>CAZMFD010000004.1:0-40930 GCA_964565445.1 uncultured Geobacteraceae bacterium | reverse complement strand
TTTTCCAGCACATAGTTGCGCTCATCTTCACGCCAGCAGGCATACGTCGGCACATTGTTAATCAGTGGATCTTCCTGTAGATAATATTTGATGATCTCCGGCACATAGGCATAAACCGCTTTGTCATCGGCAACCCCCGATCCGGGGGCATTGGCGAGAGCTACCCGGCCTTTGCTGTAGGCTTCCATCAAACCCGGTACGCCAAGCATGGAATCGGCACGGAACACCTTCGGGTCGATAAAATCATCGTCGATACGCCGGTAAATGACATCGACCCGTTCCAACCCTTTGGTGGTACGCATCATCACCTCACCACGCTGAACAACCAGGTCGCTGCCCTCAACCAGTTGCACGCCCATCTGCTGCGCCAGATAACTGTGTTCAAAATAGGCAGAATTATAAATGCCCGGAGTCCAGACCACACACACCGGCGAGCGCACCCCGGCCGGAGCCATCTCCTGGAGCATCTCGAGCAGGCGAATCGGATAATCGGTCACCGGCTGAACACTGCAGGCATCAAACACCAGAGGGAACGTACGTTTCATGATCTGACGGTTTTCCAGCACGTATGAAACCCCGGAAGGACAGCGCAGGTTATCTTCAAGCACATAATATTCACCGTCACCACCACGCACCAGGTCGGTGCCGGTGACATGACACCAGACCCCGCAAGGCGGGTTGAGGCCGATGCAAGGCTTACGAAAGCCCTCAGCCGAGAGCACCAGATCGGCCGGGACGACACCATCCTTAAGAATCTTCTGGTCGTGATAAACATCATCGATAAACAGATTGAGGGCACGGATCCGCTGTTTCAGACCTACCTCCAAGTGTTGCCATTCCTGAGACTGAATGATTCGCGGAACAATATCAAACGGGAAAATCTTTTCAGTCTGATCGTCATCACTATAGACGTTAAAGGTGATTCCCAGATTCAGTAACGCCTTTTCCGCAGCCTGCTGACGGCGTTGCAATTCTGAATCGGGCAACGCATTGATGCGCTGTACCAGCAGATCGGCCCCACGCCGTGGTTGCCCCTTGGCATCAAACAGTTCATCATAAAAGCCTTCGTTATCATAACCAGTGAAATTCATTGAGTTCTCCTTTTCTTATGGCACAAGAAGGACATTAAAGACCTTCAAACCATTGTTCCTGATATCTAGCCCTGTTGCTGTTGCTGCTGCAGCAACAAGGGCTGGCGGGCAACATCGACAGAAACGACTACCTGGTGTTTGCCACCACCCAGAGCGATTCCCTTTAAAGGGGACACATCGGAAAAATCCCGCCCCCAGGCAACTGTAATATGCTGTTCCAAGGGTTGGTGATTGTTGGTTGGATCAAAATCAAGCCAGCCATTACCGGGCAGATAAACAGCAAACCAGGCATGGGACGCATCGGCACCGATAAGCCGCTCCTGTCCGGGTGGCGGCAATGTTTCTATATAGCCACTGACATAGCGGGCTGCCAACCCCAGTGAGCGCAGACAGCCAATAGCAACGTGGGCAAAATCCTGACACACACCGCGCCGTTTTTCGAGGACTTCTGCCAGCGGCGTTGCAATCGTGGTAGATGCCGGGTCATAGGAAAAATCATGGTAAATCCGCTGCATCAGATCGATGGTGGCGGCCAGCAAAGGGCGTCCGGGGGTCATTGAAACCCGGGCATAGTCAGCCAGTGGTGGCAACAGTGGAACCAGAGGTGAGCCATAACGATACGGCATCACCGCAACAATATCTGCGGTGCGCTGGGTACGCAGCATTTCGACTACCGCATCCCAAGGGTGGGACTGCTCCGGCTTCTGCAGGTACACGCGCGGGAAGACTTCAACATCACTGACGGCCGTCACTGTCAACATTTCATGGGGTTGCTGAATCGCAAAATGGGTTCTGCGATTACCGAAAAAATCGCTGCGCTCATGGATATCTGTCGCTTCAGGGCTGATCTGCAGCACACTATTGTGACAACGTTGGTGCTCAGTCTGGCGCACCAACAGGCAGGTCTCATTGCGGCACAGGTTCACCGCTTCACTGTAATGATAACGTGTTACATGACGAATACGGTATTTCATAGGGCAAATTCCCGCAGCGGCGAACCGAATTGCTGCAATGCCAGGGTCGGACTGAAGTAAAGCTGAGTCAGACTGTCCGAAAGCTGCTGCAGTCGCTTTTTCTGATCTACCAAGAGTGCTTCCAGCAGCGGATAAGTTCCACTATCGGAAATCTGTCGGGTCAGGGCTTTATGATCCGTCGCCAGCAATTCCTCCAGGGCGACAGAAATAATCGCTTCATCCTGACCCACTGCCGGCACATTGGTTTCATGGGGTAGTTCACTGATATGCTTTTTTAACTGGCGCATCTGACAGGCCAGGGCCCTGGGGTAGTTTTCATCCAGCAACAAGAGTTCGAGAATCGGTGATAACTGCATAAAAGAGCGATAACGACGGCGGAAGACCACCAGGCTGTTGCAGCTTGCCAATACCGTTTCCATAATCCGTGCTTCGGTCGCACTGTCGTAACAGGGCACCAGGGTCTCACTCAGCAAATCAATTAAATTAAGGGCCCGCTCGAGCCGGCGGCCGATATTGAGAAGCAGCCAGGCCGTTTCCCGTGCCATGTTTTCATAAGCCAGTCCACTAAAAGCAGACAGCTGTAGCACCAATTGCTGAACGCTATCATACATCCGACCGCTACCTATCAATGTCCTGCCGACGCGTGGGTTCCATGATTGCATCTTATCGACCATGCGCCAGGCATCTTCAGGAAGCAAATCACGTACAGCCACGGCTGAACGCCCGAGGTTGCGCAATGACGATCGCAAGCTTCCCGGCCGGTCAATATCGCGGATCAGTGACAACAATTCTGAACGCGGATCATCCAGTTTCGGCTGTGCATCCTTGCCGGTAAAGCCAGGGTAAGTCAGGGTGACATGAGTCAGTGCCTGGAGCAAATGATTCAAACTGATACGATCATCCGGATCCTCGAATTCCCTGACCTCGCGCAACTTGACCAGAACTGCGCGCAGCAGGCGCGCGGTCTGCTCGGTGCGTTCTGCGTAACGACCGGCCCAGAACAGATTCTCCGCTGAGCGGCTGGGCAAGGGGGCAAAGTGCGGAGAGAGTGTCACATCAGCAGCTGACCGCAGCCACAGATTAACCTGCTGATGGGGTTCCAGAGTCAACACCCAGGTATCCTTGATACTGCCTGCCCGCTGTCCGGGTACGAGCAGATTATCGCCGGTAGCGGCAACCCGGCTCAATCCCCCCTGCATCACCAGATAACTGTCGTTGTGTGCCGTGACATACAAGCTGACCAGACTCTGACGGGTTGCCAGTTGCCTATCCTCATAGGCCGGAAAAGCAACATAATCAACCTGTTCCTGGCCGACAAACAGGCGTGGGTTGGCAGTGATCAGATCAGTCCAGCGCTGGCGCTGCGCATCTGACATCCGTCCTGAGGTGGCCTGTGGCAGATTGGCTAATGGCTGAATCGGTTTAATAATCAAACGATCGAGATTTTCCAGTACATATTTACACTCTTGCGGCTGACCACACCACCAGGTCGCAATCGATGGCATCTTCAGATCGGTCCCAAGAAAATAACGGCAGATCCCCGGCAAAAAAGCCATCAGAGCTGGATTAGCCAGCACACTACTACCGATCGGATTAACCATCGCCACATTTCCCCGACGCACCGCCTGCAGCAAACCTGGAACGCCGCCACCGCTACGACCGCGCAGTTCCAACGGGTCGCCGGCCTCATCCGTCAGCCGCGAAAAAATCACATCGACCTGACGCAAGCCATCGACCGATTTCAACCAGACACAATTATCGCGCACTACCAGATCCCCCCCCTGGACCAGCGGGTAGCCAAGATACGAGGCCAGGTAGGCATGCTCAAAATAATCAGGGTGAGTCGGACCAGCGGTCAGCACGACAATCCGCGGATCATCCTGATTGTGCCGAACCAATTGGCCAAAGCGCTGGCGCACAGCACGAAAAAACTGTGCCAGACGATGCACTCTTAATCCTTCGAATAGCTGCGGAAAGTTGCGCGTCATGATCACCCTGGTTTCCAGGGAATAGCCGGCCCCGAAAGGTGGACTGACCTGATCATCGACAACCCAGAAATTTCCGTCAGTACCCTTGGCAATCGTTGCGGAGAACAGATTAAGTTGTTGCGGTTCGGGAAAATTACCATCCGCACAAGGATAGAGAAAACCACTGTGCGGAAATACCAGTTCCGGGGGCAACAACCGATTCTCAATCAGCTTGCGCGAACCATAGATATCCCGGAGGATCAGGTTAAACAGCTCAGCACGCTGGGTCAGAGCCTGATCAAGCTGGGCCCACTCAGCAACACTGAAAATCAGCGGCAGTGGGTCAAATTGCCAGGCACGCGTACTGTTACTCTGGTCAAAGACATTGTGGATGGCACCGTTTTCCCGCAATAACCGCTGCGCCTCGCGAAAGCGGGTGTGCAGACGCGGTCCCATTCTTTCCAGGTTCTGCTGCAACCGCTGCCAGTGCTCGGGGAAATCTCCGGTTCCCGCTGCTGTGACAATCGCATGATAAATATCGGCGGCGGCGGTTGTTGAAAAAGGTGTTTGCGCTTCACTGATCAACGTTTAATTCTCACCTGGTATATGTTTTTTAGCTTGTTCATCATCAAACCTGACAGTGACGGCGAAGATCCAGAGTCAAGGGAAACTCATCGTCAATGTTAATCGGCGGCGGAGCCATAGGTCCTGGTACCGATCCGCTCGGGAAGAAACGCCCGAAACTGCCGAAATCAGCGTGGGGTGCCAAACGTCCCGGGGTATGCTCGGTCACAGTAAACATCGAGCGTCGCCGTGATTCGGCTATCAGCGGATTCAAGGGGAAGACATCATAGCTGCGCCCGCCGGGGTGGGAAACATGATAGGAGCAACCGCCAATGGAACAGCCGTTCCAGGTATCGATCACATCGAACACCAACGGGGCGTGGGGTTTGATCGTCGGATGCAACGCCGAAGGGGGCTGCCAGGCGCGATAGCGCACGCCGGCGACAAATTCATCGCGCCGCCCGGTGCTGCGCAAGGGCAGACGCTTGCCATTACAGACAATCGCATAACGCTCTTCCGTCAGTCCGGTAACATGCAGCTGTAGGCGCTCGACCGATGAGTCAACATAGCGTGAGGTTCCCTGACTGGTAACTTCTTCACCCAACACATGCCATGGCTCGATGGCAAAACGCAATTCCATCTCGATATTATCGATCTGCACCGTACCGTAACGGGGGAATCTGAACTCAAAAAAGGGATCGAACCAGTCAAACTGGAAGGGATAACCGGCGCGCTTTAAATCAGCCATCACCTCTTTGATGTCCTGAGCAACAAACCAGGGGAGCAAGAAGCGATCGTGCAACGAGGTCCCCCAACGGACCAGATTGTGGGCATAGGGCTCACGCCAGAACCAGGAGACCAGGGTTCTTAACAGCAGATTCTGGACCAGGCTCATGCGCGCGTGAGGTGGCATTTCAAAGGCGCGTAATTCAAGGATGCCGAGTCGGCCGGCCGGGCCGTCCGGCGAGTAAAGTTTATCAATACAGAATTCGGCGCGGTGGGTATTGCCGGTGACATCAATCAGCAGGTTGCGCAGTAAGCGGTCAACCAACCAGGGGGCCGCCACTTCACCTGCCGGCATCTGAGCAAAAGCGATTTCCAACTCATAGAGGGAATCGTCCCGGGCCTCATCAATCCGCGGCGCCTGACTGGTTGGCCCCATGAACATACCGGAGAACAGATAGGAGAGCCCCGGGTGATGCTGCCAGTAGGTGATCAGACTACGCAGCAGATCAGGACGCCGCAACATCGGGCTGTCCGCCGGAGTTGCTCCACCCAGGGTAATATGGTTACCGCCGCCGGTCCCGGTATGGCGACCATCAAGCATGAACTTTTCGGTCCCCAGGCGACACTGACGCGCCTCTTCGTAAAGCCGCGTAGTATTTTCAACAATCTCCTGCCAACTCTTGGCCGGATGAACATTGACCTCGATCACGCCGGGGTCGGGTGTCACGCTTAACCGTTCGATGCGCCAGTCGCGTGGCGGTTCATAACCTTCAATCACCACCGGTAATTCCTGCTCTGCCGCCGTCGCTTCAATAGCAGCGATCAGATCGAGGTATTGTTCGAGCGCCGGCAGGGGCGGCATAAACAGATACAGGCGACTGTCGCGTACCTCAAAACAGATGGCGGTATGAGGCACTTCTTCCAGTGCGAGAGGAGTATCCTCGGTGTCGGACTCTGTTTTGCCGCCTGGATCTGCTGCCGCATGATAATCCGCCAGGGGAGGCAGCTCAGCAAACTGACTCTGTTCCATGAACGGTTCGCGTTTTTCCGGCGCGACCCAGGGCAGGGAATCCAGCGGCAGGCGCATACCCATGGCGGAATCGCCCGGGATCAGGTACATCTGCTCACGGCGAAAATCCCACTCGGCACTTCGCCAACGCTCATCAAGGGGTTCCCAACGCAGGGGCAACGCGTATCCGACCGGCTGATCAAGTCCATGAGTCAAAACCTTTGCCAGGGCGCGGCGCTCCATACTGTCCTTCAGGTTCGCCACTTCCGGGTCGAGATTAACCGGTGTCGTACCCTCTTTCCAGAGCCAGTAGAGGGGATCTTCGTAACCGGAAATCAGATAACGCTGGTTGATGCCAATCCGTTCAGCGACCCTCGTGGCGAAGCGCTGAGCTGCTTGTTGAGTGACGCTGCCCGGCTCGCGGATATCGGCCAGCAACTCCAGGTTGTTCCAGATCGGTTGCTTGTCCTTGCGCCAGAAACAGTTATAGGCCCAGCGCGGTAACGGCTCGCCGGGGTACCATTTACCCTGGCCATAATGCAACAGACCCCCGGCAGTGAAAGCTTCGCGCAGGCGCAGCACCAGATCATGGGCGAGCTTGCGCTTATCCTCACCGTCTGCATGGGTATTCCATTGGTCGCTTTCCATATCATCGATGGAGACAAAGGTCGGCTCCCCACCCATGGTCAAACGCACATCAGCGGCGACCAGATCTTCTTCCACCTTTTCTCCCAGGGCGTTGATCAATTGCCACTGATCGTCGCTGTAGGGCTTGGTCACCCGCGGGTCTTCACGGAGGCGATGGACATCATTGCTGTATTCAAAGCTCACTTCACAGGGGCCGGTAGCACCGGTCAGTGGCGCCGCACTCGCAGGATGGGGAGTGCAGGCCAGCGGGATATGCCCCTCTCCGGCCAGCAGCCCGGAAGTAGGGTCAAGACCGACCCAGCCGGCGCCGGGGATATAAACCTCCGCCCAGGCATGCAGATCGGTAAAATCAGCTTCCGGCCCGGACGGACCATCAAGAGACTTTTCATCGGCACTGAGCTGCACCAGATAGCCACTGACAAAACGCGCTGCCAGCCCCAGATGGCGTAAAATCTGGACCAGCAACCAGGCGGTATCTCGACAGGAGCCAAGCGCCAGACGCAAGGTTGTTTCACAGGTCTGCACCCCGGGTTCCATGCGTACCGAGTAAGCAATATCCTGATTCAGGCGGCGATTAACCTCGACCAGAAAATCGACAGTGATCATTGGTTCGCGATCGATTTTTTCCAGCCAGCGGGATAGCAGAGGGCCGGCACTGACCTTCTGCAGGTAGGGAACAAGTTCTGTCCGTTCCTGGCGGGTATACTCGAACGGGCATTTTTCCGCATAGTCTTCGATAAAGAAGTCGAAGGGGTTGTAAGCAACCATATCAGCAACCACCTCAACCTCAATCGACAGTTCCTTGCTCGGCTCAGGAAATACCAGGCGGGCGAGATAATTGCCGAAAGCGTCCTGTTGCCAGTTAATAAAATGCCCTTCCGGCCGAACCTTGAGGGAATAGGCCTGGATCGGCGTACGGCAGTGAGGAGCCGGGCGCAAGCGCAGTACGTGAGGATAAATCTGGGTCGGTTGATCAAAGAGATAACGGGTCACATGGTGACAGGCAATACGAATCGGCATAAACATGTCCTTACATCTGCAAGCCGCTAGTGAACCTGCAAAATCAACAAAAGAAATAACAAAACAACTGGTTTATATTAGTTAAACAGAATGACAAAAGCGATTAAAAACCTTAAGAGTCAGGAATCCCTGCATGACAGGCAGCGCCGACAATCCCTGCGTGATTCAGCAAACGCGCCGGCACCAGCTGAGCCTGCGTCTGCAGGTAAGGAAAAAAATCATCGCTGCGCTGACTGACGCCGCCACCGATAATCATCACATCCGGTGACAACAAACGTTCAACCTGACCAAAAAACTGATTCAGACGCCCGCCCCACTCCTGCCAACTCAAACTTTCTCGCTGGCGTACCGATGCCGCCGCATACTCTTCAATAGAGCCCCCGTTAAACGCAAGAGATCCCAGCTCGAGATTGGGAAACAGCTGCCGGCGATAAAAAAGGGCCGAACCGATACCCGTACCCAGGGTCAATACTAATACGGTTCCATCATGACCTGCTCCGGCACCAAATTGCATTTCTGCCAGACCGGCGGCGTCAGCATCATTCAGGACCACACAAGTACGCGAAATGGCTTTACCAAACAGATCGGCCGCATTAACGCCGATCCAACTGTTGTCAATATTGGCCGCAGTACCCACCACGCCGTTGCGGATCACCGCCGGAAAACCGATACCTACGCGCCCTTGCCAATCAAACATTGACACCAATGTTGCCACTTCGTCAGCGATCGCCCGCGGTTCAGCCGGGCGGGGCGTCGGAATCTCCGACGGCTCACCCAGGATGGTACCGCCACTAACATCAACCAATGCCGCTTTGATACCACTACCGCCAATATCGATTCCCAGTACCTGCATTAACGTCCCTCCTTGGTGCTATCAGTTTTCTCATGATTGAAAGAACAGGCGCTTGTTTCGCAATCCTGCCGGCGCCGAGGCAATAAATGCCGATAGCGGGCAAAAACCCGATAGCCCCCGCGGCTGAGCAAATGAATTCCGGGTAAACCGAAGAGCGCTGCCGCCAGCCGCCAAGCCGAACCGCTGGGGAACGCCTGCCAGATCGCAATAAAAGCGTCGATGCCGGTCGTAAAATTGCCGTGAGCATCGCGCACATGGAGCTCGGACATAAAGTCGCCCAACGATCGGCCATAGACTTCCGGGCGGAACTGATCGCCACTGATATCGACAAATTCAAGCCGACCATCCGGATTCTTACGCCGATAGGTTTCCATTTCGGCGTTACAGACCCGGCACGACCCATCAAAAAAAATTTGCAGAGGAAAGGCAGCTACCATATCTTGCCCCTTCATCGAGGAAAGGTTAGGATAGAAACTCAACGTCATGGGTGCCTTCAAATAGCACCGATTAAAATCGTGACTATAGCACAAACTCGGCTTTTTAGGCAGTTATAGATTGATCATCAAGCGTGCCGGGCACTATTAATTTGGGCTTTTTACATGCAGATTAAAGAAGAACAGAACCGCTCGATGTTCAGTAGCGTTGCAGTCATCGCCCTGATCATATTGTTCCATATCCTGTTGATCGTCGGCTTAATCAGTTCGGTTATCTTATTTAAGGGAATTTATGACCTGCGTTGGTGGATTCTGGGGATCGGCCTCCTGCTGCTCATTGCCTCCGGCTATTATTTTTACCGCCGTGCCAAAGCCGGTAAACGCCGTCTGCGCGACCTCATGAATGATCCTGCCTTTCAACACCGCAGCGTCGAAATCAGTCTGATGGGTGGAATGGCAACCCTGCGCGTTGGCCACCATGACAGTCACCACCAGCAACCACGAATGATCGATGTTGGCCCTGACGCAGAGATCAAACAATTGCCCGCCCCGTCATCTCACCAAATCGCCGAACTGACTGAACTTAACCGGATGCTGGAGCAGGGGTTGATCACCAAAGAAGAATTTTTACGATTGAAAGAGGATATCCTCTAGGTGCCTGATCATGCTTTTCTCGCATGTTTTTTGGAAGCCTCTCATTTTTCCAGCTTGACAACCTGCCCTTAAGCCTATAATTTTTACAAATTAGCTTTCATTCTCTATTAACATTGAGTGTTTATGGAAAAACCTGGCTTCATACGTTTTTCACTATTTCGTCATCTGCTCAGCTCAGCGACTCTGATCGTGCTGGTAGCGCTATTGAGTTCCTGTGCCCCGGCACCGGCCGTAGCACCTTCCGTCGCCTTAAGCGAACAACTCCAGGAGATTCGCCGGCAACAGCAGCAGCAATCAGAGCAACTGCAACTTCTGAGTCGCCAGATGGTCCTGCTGCAAGGGGTGATGGGCATTGAAGAAATGAAGCTGGATGAATCGGACCCAGTCGAAGCACTTATTTTTTCGGTGACACCGCCCCCGGACGTGCCTGAGTTGCCGCCGCGCACAATCCCGGAGATCGAGCTTAACCCCGCAGTTAGTGCCTATCTTGATGCTTTTTCAGATCTTGCCAGTGGCCGCGCCAACAGCGCTGAACGTGGGTTTGAACTTTTTCTGCAGGAATTCCCTGACCACCAGCATTCAGCCAATGCCCGCTACTGGCTGGCACAAGCGCAATCAGCCCAGGGCAAAAACGACCTGGCAGCAACAACCCTGCGCCAGATTATTACCGACCCCAGAGCAAAGTTCAAAGCTCCGGCAGCGCTGATGCAACTGGCAGCTATTTACCGCCGCCAGGGACTTAACAACCAGGCCAATAATATTGTTGAACAGTTGCGCACCAGCTATCCTGATAGTCCGGAAGCGCAACTACTGATCCGGAATGATGCGTCGCTAACCGACAGCGACCTGAATTCCCGGCAGCGAGGGAACCGATGACACGGACAATCACCTGCAGATTACTCACCCTGATTCTGTTACTGACCTTTTCTGTGGTCGCCACCTCGGCTTTTGCCCAGCGCGGCGAAATCTACACCATTAAAAAGGGGGACACCCTCTGGGACCTGTCCCAGCGTTTCATTGAGGATCCCTACTATTGGCCTAATATCTGGGCGGACAATCCGGAACTTATCACCAACCCGCATCTGATCTTTCCAGGCCAGCAGATCCGCGTTCTTGATGGACGACTTGAAATCCTCCCTGCTTACTCCCAGAAAGACACTGCAACCGCTGTTGACATACCAGTCGCGGAGCCAGTTGATGAGATCTTTTCAATTACCGTTGCTACCCGCGGCAATGGCTTCATCCTGGTGGATGAACAGTCCCAGGGACGGCTGGTTGACGCCACCGACAATCGCATCCTGCTGACCGAAAGCGACATGGTTTTTGTTGCCATGGATACCGGCACAGTCGCCCGTGCGGGAGATTCCTTTGGACTCTACCAGCGCGGGGACACCGTGACTCACCCCACGAACAGGAAGCAACCTATTGGTACCATGATGTACAACCTTGGTTCGGTGAAGGTTTCTGAAGTCAGGGGCAAGACCGTTGTCGGTCAAATTGACCGGGCGTTTCGCGAAATTACCCGCGGGGCAGAGCTGTTTTACTATGATCCACCACGGCGCGATATCGCGCTGCAGCGTGGCACAACGCAAGACACCGGCTTTATTGTTGCCACCCAGGAAGAAAAAGGAACTATCTCAACCGGTGATATTATCTTTGTCGATCTCGGGCGTAACAATGAACTGGCAGTCGGCAACCTGCTGTATATCTCCCGTCCACGTCAGATCACTGATGAGGCCCTCAAAGGTGCCGAAAATCTGGACCTGCCCGAAGAGGTTGTTGGCGCCGCCATTGTCACCGAGACCCGCGACACGACAGCTACAGCGCTGATCATCAAAAGTGTGGACTCGGCCGCTATCGGCAATAGCATCACGGTAGTGACCGACTAACCGGTCTTGATCAAACAAGCCATCATTCAAGAGGATTGAAAAATTTCAATCCTCTTTTTTCATAAAATCAGCACATCTGATTAACCATCTCATCAACACCAGGGGGAACAGATGAGACAAACACAGCTGGATTTATTACGACTGCACATGAATCCAGGTGTTGGTCGCGCCACCCTGTTCAAGCTTCATCGTCACTTTGGCTGCTTTAGCGCTGCAGTAAACGCCAGCAGCAGCGCCTGGCAGCAAGCAGGAATCCGTGCAGATCTGCACGCCACCCTGCTCAGCCCGACAGCACCAGCTTTTCGGGCGATGCAACGCAGAATCGCCGCTCACGACATCCGTATGATCAGTTATTGGGAGGACGCCTACCCAGCCTTGCTGAAAACTATCTACGACCCCCCGGCATTACTCTATATTCGTGGGATTCTGCCCGAAAGGGAAAGTTTTGCGATTGTCGGCTCACGCAAAGCCACGCCTGCAGGTCTTGAATTGGCACGGGAACTGGCCGGCAAACTGGCGGCCCAAGGGATCTGTATTGTCAGCGGCATGGCGCGGGGCGTCGATAGTGCCGCGCACCAGGGGGCAGTGGATGTCCAGGGCCACACCATTGCGGTTTTGGGCTGTGGGGTTGACCATATCTACCCGCGCGAGAATACCCGCCTCTCTCATCAGATCATCGAACAGGGTGCGGTAATCAGTGAGCACCCCCCCGGCACCGGCCCGGTTGCCAGGCATTTTCCCGGTCGCAACCGGATTATCAGCGGCCTGGCGCGTGGGGTGTTAATTGTTGAAGCGGCCGCCGGTAGTGGCTCGCTGATCACCGCGGACTTTGCCCTGGAACAGGGGCGCGAACTTTTTGCTACCCCCGGTGCGATCCACCACCCCAACAGTCAGGGGCCCAACCAGTTGCTCAAGGAGGGTGCGCAGCTGGTTACCGATAGCACCGATATTCTTCAGGCGCTCTGGCCTGAGCAGCTTACTAAGCGCAAATTGAACCGTGCAGCGGCGCCACCACCCCTTGCTCTCCAACCTCCGGTCAATATGGATCCGATAAGCCTGACAGTCTATCAGTTACTCGGCGAAAGCCCTCTTCATCATGACGAAATTGCGCGGAAATGCGCCTTGACTCCCATGAACCTTTCCGCTATTTTACTCGATTTGGAGCTCCAGGGAGGGGCGAAACAGCTACCCGGAGGCCACTATATCCGTGGTCCTCTGTCAGCGTTATAACGGTTCTGCATTTAACAGGTGAACCACTTGGAAGCTTCAAAGGGTTGCGCCACAACTGCAACCCTTTTTTCTTTTCATCACTGTCACTACCACTGGCGGCAACCTATAGAGGATGTAAATGGCTCAATCACTGGTCATTGTCGAATCACCGGCTAAAGCTAAAACCATCGAGAAGTTTCTCGGCAAGGGGTATAAGGTCCTTGCTTCTTATGGACACGTCCGCGCGCTGCCCAGCAAACAGGGATCGGTCGACACAGAAGACGATTTCAAACCCAAATACCAGGTCCTCCCCGAGAGCAGTAAGCACATCGCGGTCTTAAAAAAAGAAGTCGCCAAAAGTTCGGAACTGATCCTCGCGACTGACCTTGACCGCGAAGGAGAGGCTATCGCCTGGCACCTGCTGGAGGCCTTGGGTATAGATGAAGGCGCCAAAAGCCCGGTGGTCAAGCGCGTTACCTTTAATGAGATCACTCAATCCGCCATTACCGAAGCGATGGCCGCACCCCGCACCATTTCACGCAACATGGTCGATGCCCAGCAGGCACGCTCCATTCTTGATTATCTGGTCGGCTTTAACCTGTCCCCCTTTCTCTGGAAAAAAATCCGCTACGGACTGTCTGCCGGCCGCGTTCAATCCGTTGCCCTGCGCCTGATCTGTGAGCGGGAAGATGAAATAGAAGCCTTTGAGTCGCGTGAGTACTGGAGCATTGAAGCGATCCTTGCCAATGGGCAACAAGCCACCTTCAGCGCCAAGCTCCATGCCCACAACGGCAAGAAACTCGACAAGTTCGCCCTCGCTGACCAACAGCAGACTGAAGCGATCCTCGGCGAACTCGATCACGCGCGCTTTGTGGTTGACAAACTGGAGCAGAAGGAGCGCAAACGCAACCCTGCACCACCCTTCACCACCAGCACCCTGCAGCAGGAAGCCAGTCGTAAGCTCGGCTTTTCCGCGCGCAAAACCATGAGTGTCGCGCAGAAACTTTACGAAGGGATCACCGTCAGTGACGGCACCCACGGTCTGATCACCTACATGCGAACCGATTCGGTCGCCCTGTCAGAGACCGCGACCACCGAAGCGCGCCAGTTAATCCAGCAGCAGTATGGCACCGAATATGCCTTGGCGAAACCTCGTTTTTTCCGCAATAAAAGTAAAAACGCCCAGGAAGCCCACGAAGCGATCCGTCCAACCGGCCTGATGCGCACGCCAGGATCCCTCAAGTCCTTTCTTAATTCTGACCAGATCCGCCTATATGAGCTGATCTGGAAGCGGACCGTCGCATCACAGATGGCGCAGGCAATTTTCGATGCAACAACCGTTGATATCAGTGCCGGCACTGACTACGGTTTTCGCGCCAGCGGACAGGTGATCCGTTTCCCCGGCTTTATGACCCTCTATATTGAGGGCACCGATCAGCAGGATGATGAACAGCAGGAAGGACTGCTGCCACCTTTAAGCGTAGGCGAAGAATTGCACAAGGAACAACTGCTTCCCCAGCAGCATTTCACCCAGCCCCCGCCGCGCTTTACCGAAGCCAGCCTGGTCAAAAGCCTCGAAGAATACGGCATCGGCCGCCCTTCCACCTACGCCAGTATTATGAACACCCTGGTCACCCGGAAATACGTGCGCCTCGAGAAACGCACCTTTTTCCCTGAAGACACCGGACGGGTGGTCACCCGACTGCTGACCGAGCACTTCAGTCAGTATGTTGACTATGACTTTACCGCTGCCCTGGAAGAGGAACTGGACGCCATATCACGTGGTGAAAAAACCTGGATTCCGGCCATTCGTCAGTTCTGGGAGCCCTTCATCGAGCTTCTTAAGCTCAAGGAAAAAGAGGTCAGCAAGGCCGACGTCACCACCGAGAAAACCGACAAGATCTGCCCTGAATGTGGCAAGGAGCTGGTCATCAAACTTGGGCGCGCAGGGCGATTTCTGGCCTGCTCCGGGTTCCCCGACTGCCGCCATACCGAGCCTCTTGCCGGCCAGGCCGAAGAGGCCGAAGAACCGACCTTTTCCGACGAAAAATGTGATAAATGCGGCAGCCAGATGCTGATCAAATCGGGACGTTATGGTAAGTTTCTGGCCTGTAGCGGCTATCCTGAATGTAAGAACATTCAGCCCCTGGAAAAACCCAAATCATTAGGAATCGCCTGTCCATCATGCGGTGATGGCGAAATGATGGAGAAAAAAAGCCGTTATGGGAAAATATTCTATTCCTGCAATCGCTATCCCAAATGCAAATACGCCTTGTGGAATCCCCCCACCAGCGAACCCTGCCCGAAATGTGCCTGGCCCCTTACCGAAATCAAGACCACCAAACGCTTTGGTACCGTCCAACGCTGCCCACAACCTGAATGTGGCTGGGAAAAGGTGATTACTCCGCCGGAGAAGAAGGTAGCGGCACCAAAGGCGACAGCGAAAAAAACGCTAACCAAAAAAAAGACCACCAAAAAAGCGCCGGCTAAAAAGCCGGCCGGCGCTAAAAAAACTGCAGATTGACGGCTGGCTGGATAAATCAATGAAACTTACCATTATCGGTGCGGGACTAGCCGGTTGCGAGGCGGCCTGGCAGGCGGTGGCGCACGGCATCCACGTTCAATTGCTGGAAATGAAACCACTGCATTTTTCTGCTGCCCACGAAAGCGCTGACCTCGCTGAGCTGGTCTGCTCCAACAGCCTGCGCGGCAGTGGCATGAACAATGCCGTCGGTTGCCTCAAAGAAGAAATGCGCCGTTGTGGCTCGCTGATCATCGCCGCCGCTGACGCCACTGCGGTTCCGGCAGGGGGGGCCCTGGCCGTCGATCGCGACGCCTTTTCGCGCTACATCACCGACAAAATCACCACTCACCCGTTGATCGAACTGAAACGAGCCGAGGTCACTGAACTACCAGCCCAGGGAACCACCATCCTGGCCAGCGGCCCCTTGACCTCGGAGCACCTGTCAGTGGCCCTTGCTGAGCTGACCGGGAGCGAGCATCTTTATTTTTACGACGCTATCGCGCCGATCATTGAAGCTGATTCCATTGATACCAGCGTTGCCTGGCGCGCCTCTCGCTACGGACGTGGTGGCGATGATTACATCAACTGCCCCTTGAGCAAAGAGGACTACGATGCTTTTGTCGCGGCATTGATTGCTGCTGACAAGGTAGCGGGACGCGAGTTTGAAAAACTGACCCACTTTGAAGGGTGCATGCCGATCGAAGCAATGGCTGCACGCGGCCATCAAACCCTTTCCTTTGGCCCGATGAAGCCGGTCGGCTTACCCGATCCGCGTACCGGCCGCCCTCCGTATGCAGTTGTTCAGTTGCGCCAGGACAACCACCACGCCACCCTCTACAACATGGTAGGCTTTCAGACCCGCCTGACCTATCCGGAACAAAAACGCATTTTCGCCATGATTCCAGGACTTGAGCAGGCGCGTTTTGCACGGCTCGGCAGCATGCATCGCAACACTTTTATCAATGCCCCGACCTGCCTGAATCAGACCCTGCAGTTTCAGCGGGCCCCGCACATCTATGCGGCCGGTCAGATCACCGGCGTTGAAGGGTATGTTGAATCCGCCGCCTGCGGTTTCCTTGCCGGACTGTTCGCCGCCTGTCATCTTCACGACAAAAGCGTCCCCATGCCCCCGTCTGAAACCGCCTTCGGAGCCCTGCTCAATCATCTGGCAAGCGCCGATCCTGAGAATTTTCAGCCGATGAATGTCAATTACGGTCTTTTCCCGCCCCTGCAAGGAGGGCGAAGAAAACGTACCGAGCGGCGTCTGGCCATGGCGGAACGCGCCCTGGCAGCACTCCCCGATTGGTGGCAACAGATTCTGGCGTTGCGATCAATCGGGTCTGAAAATGACAATGACTGATACCCTGATCCTCGCATCCGCTTCCCCGCGCCGGAAGGAACTGCTGGAACAGATCGGCCTGCAGTTCAGTGTCATGCCGAGCAATGTTGCAGAAATCATTAAACCCGCTGAGGCCCCGGAAGACCTGGTGGTCCGCTTAAGTCTGGACAAAGCCTACGACATTGCCGCTCGCGCTGACATCAGCGCCCGCTGGATAATCGGCAGTGATACTGTCGTCGTCTGCAACGAACAGATTCTCGGCAAGCCCGCTGACGATCGGGACGCTGCCGCGATGCTCCACCAGCTCTCCGGCACCAGCCATCTGGTGGTCAGCGGCTATGCCGTCATCGACCGCCGACAGCAAAGCCACCGCACCGAAGCGGTCACTACTAAAGTCCATTTTCGTCAATTGACAGAAGTAGAAATCGCGCGCTACATTGCCACTGGGGAGCCTGCTGACAAAGCTGGAGCCTACGCCATTCAAGGGATCGCCGCCTGCTTCGTCAGCGGCATTGAAGGCAGCTACACTAATGTCGTCGGCCTGCCGTTATGCCGCCTGACCCTGGCGTTGAAAGAACTGGGCGTCCCCCTGGCAATCTAAAGCCGCCAGCGAAAAGACAACTCTCTTTTTTACTGGAGACCAGCCAATGACCTCTATCGGTGACAATCTCGACCGGATTCACAGCCGCATTACCGCTGCTTGTACCACCGCCGGGCGCAACCCTGCTGATGTGCGCTTGGTCGCCGTTTCCAAGGTCAAACCGGCCGAGCTGATTGACGAAGCCTTTGCTGCCGGCCAGCAGCTCTTTGGCGAAAGCTATGTACAAGAGTTTCGGGACAAGGAAACGGCTGTGCAGCATCCCGTGGAATGGCACTTTGTCGGGGCGCTGCAGAGCAACAAGGTAAAATATCTGCGCGGCAAGGTGGCGCTGATCCACTCGGTGGATCGCCTCTCCCTAGCCAAAGAGATCAACCGGCAATGGGAGAAGATTGATGCCGTCGCACCGATCCTGCTCCAGGTCAACGTTGGCGATGAAAACAGCAAAGCCGGTTGCGCCATTACTGAACTGCCGACGCTGACCAGAAAAATTGCCTCGTTGCCGCACCTGCAGATTTGTGGTCTGATGTGCCTCCCCCCTTACTTTGATGATCCTCAGCAAGTACGCCCGTTTTTCCGACTACTGAGGGAACTTGCCACAATGATTGAGGGCGAGCAAATCCCCAGGGTGAGCATGAAGGAGCTGTCCATGGGGATGAGTGGTGATTTTGAGGTGGCGATCGCAGAAGGGGCGACCCTGGTACGCATCGGCACAGCGATTTTCGGGGAGCGTGGCTGACTTGTTAGCGGATCCACAACCACAATTTCTGATTTTTGATCTCGATGGCACCCTGATCAACTCGCTTCCCGACCTGTTAACCGCCATCAATCTGTTGCGCCATGAACTGGTACTTGCTCCATTGACAGCGACCCAGGTTGCCCGCATGGTTGGCGACGGTGCGACCATGCTGGTCAAGCGCGCCCTGGGAGATGATCTCTACGAAAAACGCCATTTGGAACGTTTCCTTGAGATCTATGGCCAGCACCTACTCGAGCAGACTCATTGCTATCCCGGAATCATTGAACTGCTGCAGCGCCACGATCCTCAGAACATGGCTCTGGTCACCAACAAACCAATCCTCTATACCCGCAGGATACTCGCGGGACTGAACCTTTCCCGGTTTTTCAGCGTGGTCATCGGTGGCGATTCCTATCCTTACAAAAAGCCTCACCCCTATCCACTACAACAGGCACTGCTCCAGCTCAATGGCCGCCCGGAACAAGCGCTGATGGTTGGTGATCATCATACCGATCTTAACGCTGCCCGGGATGCCGGCATCGCTACCTGTTTCTGTGCTTACGGTTTCGGCCACTGTGGCGATAACATTCCCGACTACCAGGTTGCCGCTGCCAGGGAGCTGCTGACCCTGTTGCCCGGGAAAAGTCGTTGACTGATCCGCGTCTGACCTATCGCGAAATTGCCTGGTTTTTCTTTCCGCTGCTGCTCAACATCCAGCTCATGAGTATTTCCCATACCATCATCAATGGTGCGCTGGCGCGGATGGACAACTACATCACCGCCCTGGCCGGCATTTCTGTTGCCATGATCGTCCATCTGTTTATTTCTTCGCCATCCTACCAGAACCACACTGTCACCATTGCCATGGTGCGCGGCCGAAACTCGTTAAAGGGTGTCCTGATATTTATTATTCTGGTAGCACTTTATGTCACCCTGATGCTCGGGCTGATCGCCTTCACCCCCTTAGGTGATTTTGTGCTCATCACCCTGCTCGGCACCCCTGCCGATGTTGCTCTGGAGGCTCAAAAAGCCCTGATGGTCATGACTCTGCTCCCCTTTTTCACCGGCATGCGGGGTTTCAGTCAGGGTATGTTGATCCGGGCCAGGCGCACTGGTCTGGTCTCTTTGGCTACGGGTATCCGCGTTGGCGGGCTGTTTCTTTTTCTACTGATCGGACGCTTCTGGTTTGACGGTGCCCAACTCGGCGCCTTCGCCCTGGTCAGTTGTGTTGTTACCGAAACCCTGGTGATCTCGTGGATAGCCTGGCAGGTACACCCGCCTTTGATGCGCCACGGTGGAGAAAAAAGTACCGCTGATATCCTGCGTTATGCTTTTCCGCTGGCGTATTCCTCGTGCTTGCAACAAACCATTCCCTTACTGATCAGCGCCATTATCGGCCGTTTACACGATGGCACCCTGGCGCTGGCGGCCTTCGGTATCATCCGCGGCTTTTTATTTCTGCTCGCCGGCCCCATGCGCAATCTGCAGCAAACCTACATGACCCTGGTTAAATCGGTGAACGACTACCGCACCCTGGTCTATTTCAGTAGCACCGTTTCAGCCATCATGGGGGGGATTATTCTTCTCACCGCCGGGCCTTTCCATCAGTTAATTCTTGGCCAATTTCTCGGCATCGAAATCGACCTGCGCAACTATCTGCGCCTGGCTTTCGCTGCCTGTGCCCTGTTTCCGTTCATGTATGCTGCCAGCAACCTGTTGCGTGGCTGGTTTTCCGGGGCCGAACAGACTCACCAACTGGGGCGTTCCACCCTGATTAAAAGTTGTTTTTTGTTGCTACTGTGGTGGCCTCTGGTCAGTTGGCAGCCCCCGGTCTCCGGGATTGTGGTCGCTATCACCCTCTTGCTGGCCGCTGAAATGCTCGAAGCCGTCTATCTCTATCGCCAGCGCAACAAACAACCAGCCTCCGTTCGTGCTCTTGCCCCCTATTAATCATTGGCAGTAAAATGGGCAGCATGACCGTGCCTTCAAAAAAACACCCTTGTCCCGACTGCCGTCATTGTCAATGGTGCAGTGACGAACGTTGCCGGCTGTGCCTGCGGTCAAATCCGCCACCACACCTGTCGATCCACGAGCAGATTGCCCTTTATGAGCGCCTGAACAGTCGCTGCGACTACCGCCAGGATGATAGTGACACGCCCGAATCGGCACCGTAAGCTGGTGCCGTCTGCTCTGCGCTTTTTTCATGACAACAGCTGTTTGACTGTGTTTAAATGCGCCCTCCGAAAAAAAACCATGAAGGAGCCAGACCATGTATAGCTGTTCCGACCTGAAAAAAGGGTTGAAAATGATGATCGACGGTGATCCGCATGTCATCGTTCAATATGACTTCACCAAGCCGGGCAAAGGCCAGGCTTTGTATAAATGCAAGCTCCGTAATATGATTTCAGGTAGCCTCTTTGATCGTACTTATCGTAGTGGCGAATCTTTCGAGCCGGCCCACCTGGAAGAACGGGAAATGCAATATCTGTATCAGGATGATAACGGCTACGTTTTCATGGACAAAAAGTCCTTCGAACAGATCACCCTGTCCGAAGAAACCCTGGCAGATGATAAATACTTTCTCGTCGACAATATGGACGTGGAAATTCTCATGCATGGTGATCACGGCATCGGGATCAGCCTGCCAAACTTTGTTAATCTGCGCGTTATCCAGGCTGATCCCTGGGTGAAAGGCGATACTGCTGCCGGCAACAACAAACCGGCCACTGTGGAAACGGGTTATACCCTTGCGGTTCCCTCTTTTGTCGAGGAAGGGACATTGATCCAGATTGACACCCGTACTGGAGAGTATTCTACCCGCGTCAAGGAATGATCGTGGAACCCAACTGGCAACTGGCCCGCAAACGGAAAACAATTGAGCAACGCGCCCGAATTCTCCACAAGATTCGGGCGTTCTTTACTGAACAGGGCTTTTTCGAGGTGGAAACCCCGGCGCGTATCCCCGTCAATGCCCCGGAACTCCATATCGACGCGATCGCGAGTGGTAACTGGTCTCTGCAGACCTCGCCGGAATTGTGCATGAAGCGGTTGCTGGCTGCCGGCTACGATAACATCTTTCAGATCTGTCATTGCTGGCGAGCCGAAGAACAGGGCCCACGCCATCTCCCGGAATATACCATGCTCGAATGGTACCGTCGCGACTGCGACTATCAACAACTGATGCATGATTGCGAGAAACTCATCAATAATCTGGTGGGGCGGAAGTCTTTAACCTGGCAAGGACAAGAAGTTGACATCACTATGCCGTGGCCACGACTAACCGTTAAACAAGCATTTTCGCAACATAGTTCTACTTCGCTATCACAAATCACCGACGAAAAAAAATTTTCAGAACTGATGAGCAATGAAATAGAACCTTTTCTGCCTCGGAATAAACCACTGTTTCTTACTGACTACCCAACCCTGCAAGGCTCCCTTGCGCAGCAAAAAGCCGATGATGCTGATTGTGTCGAGCGGGTCGAGCTCTATATTGCCGGGCTTGAGCTGGCCAACGGCTTTACTGAACTGACCGATGCGGCAGAACAGCGCCGGCGTTTTGAAAAAGAGGAAAAGCAGCGTCAGGCGGCCGGCAAAGCATCATGTCCGCTGCCGGAAAAATACCTTGACGAGTTGGAAACTCTCCCAAATGCTGCAGGAATTGCACTTGGTGTTGATCGACTGATCATGCTGCTCTGCGATCAGCCAACCATCGATGAGGTCGTTTGCTTCACCCCCGAACAACTATAATGAAACTCACAGCATCACATCCAATACCTGCCCCGACATGATCAAAAACCACGATTGCCGATCAGCACCCTTGCAGACCCAACTTTTAGCGACATACTACAGGCACGTGCTAAAGCCATTTCAGCCCTTCTTCTCCTCCACGATCAACACCCCACAACGAACAAAATAGAACACTATTTTGCCAAGACAAACAATGGTTTAGCACTTTTTTTCTGTTGACACGTTTATATAACAACGTATTATGACGCCGAATCTCAAAGCCACTATTTCGCATTTTTTAACCTCACTAAAACACAACTGCTAAAATTCAATCAAAAGGGGTTTCTACCTGGCCCCATGCATACTCGTATAACCGCTGAATATGTGATCAACCGGATCACCACTTATAATGGACGAGAGGAGATTTTTATGGGACACGGACCTGCCGTAAAGCTGGGCAAAGATGACGCTGCCAGCTTTAAAACCAGCCTTGGCGTTAAGATGTTTTTTGGCTACACCATCTTTTACGTCATCTTCATTGCATTGAATGTCTACGCACCGAAAACCATGGAAACCATCATCTTTGGTCAAACGGCCGCCGTTATCTGGGGCTTCTTTCTGCTCGGTCTCGCACTGATTATGGCAGTGATTTATAACCATTTCTGCACTCAAGCAGAAAAACGCTATAACAGCTAAGGGAGAACCGAACGATGATATATACCCAATCACCACTGGCTATCGGTCTGTTTATATTCTTTGTACTGTTTGTCCTCGGGCTCTCTTTCTATCTCGCCCGCCGCACCAGTTCGGCCGAGGGTTATTACGCCGCCGGCGGTAACATCCACTGGATGACCAACGGCATCGCCTTTGCCGGTGACTACCTCTCAGCAGCATCCTTTCTCGGTATCTGCGGCATGATCGCGACCTCAGGCTACGATGGCTGGATGTACTCTATCGGCTATCTTGCCGGTTGGATTGTGGCCCTGTTCCTGGTTGCCGAGCCGATGAAGCGTCTTGGTAAATATACCTTCACCGATGCTCTTGACTCTAAATTCAACTCCAAGTCGATCCAGCTGATGGCCGCCATCTCCACTCTGCTGGTGTCGATTTTCTATCTGATCCCGCAGATGGTTGGTGCCGGCGTTCTGGTTCAACCACTGATGGGCCTGCCGCACTGGGTCGGTGTCTGTATCGTCGGGGTTGTTGTTACCCTGATTGTTGCGACTGCAGGGATGGCATCAACAACCTATGTGCAGTTCTTTAAAGGGGCCATGTTACTGATTGTGTCGACTGCCCTGGTGGTCATGGTTCTGTTCCGCGGACTGTCGACCACCCCGGAAAATGATGGCAAGCCCTACCACGACTTCACCACCCTGTATGCCGATAGTGCCCTGACGCTTGAAGACACCAGCTACCGGATTGTTGCCGGCCTTGACTCAATCTTCGGTGAAAAAGGATTCGTCAAGCTTGAAAAGAACGGCAATGAATCGATCTGGCAGGTGAACGAAACTCCTGAGGGCTACCGTCTGGAAGAGACTCTTTATGCAACCCGCCTCAATGACGGCACCCGACTTTACAACGGCTCGCCAGCAGAAGAGGGGCAGTTCTTTCCGGTCGGTCATATCAAGGAACTGATTGTCAATGGTGAAGAGATGGTTGCTACCGGGCCCATTGGTCCCTTCAGCTTCCTCTCAGCATTAACCGAATCAACAATCGTTCTCTGGGGCACAGCCTACGTTCCTGATGCAGATGGCATCACCACCATCTACTATCAAAAGCCAACCCCAGGATCACAGGTTCTGCGCCCGGGCTTACGCTTTAAAGTCGACAACTCCACCCCGATGGAAAAGTTCAACTTCATCTCATTGATGTTGGCGCTGTTCTGCGGAACCGCAGCCCTGCCACATATTCTGATCCGCTATTACACGGTGCCAAGCCAGGCGGCTGCACGTAAATCAACCATCGTGGCTATTGCCGGTATCGGCTTCTTTTACCTGCTGACCTTGTTTATGGGTATGGGAGCCATGACCAGTGGGGTCATCAACCTGCTCGACAACAACATGTCAGCACCACTGCTGGCCTTGTCTTTCGGCGTGTTTCTCTTTGCTATCATTTCATCGCTGGCCTTTGCCACAGTTCTTGGTACGGTATCCGGCCTGATTGTTGCCTCTTCGGGCGCCATTGCCCACGATCTGCTCGATAATTTTCTCGGGCTAAAAATGAACGACCGGATCAAGGTCCGCGCAGGTAAAATATCAGCGGTCTGTGTTGGCGCCATTGCCATCTACCTGGGGATTGTGTTCGAGGGGATGAACGTCTCCTTCCTGGTCGGTTGGGCCTTTGCCGTTGCCGCCTCGGCCAACCTGCCGGCGATCCTGATGCTGCTGTTCTGGAGCAAAACAACGGCTCGAGGCGTTGCAGCGTCGATAACCGTCGGCCTGATCAGCTCCCTCGGCCTCATTCTGCTGTCGCCGGACATGTGGTTGCGCTACGGCAAGCTGCCGGCTGATGCACCGATCCAGTTCAACAGCCCGGCACTGATCTCGATTCCACTTTCATTTCTGGCCCTGGTTGTGATCTCTCTGCTGACCCAAAAAGATGTTAACATTGGTCACGCTACCGAGCCATCAAGTAACTGATCGAACATACCACCAACGTACAACCTCCGAACGGGTCGTCATCATGTGACGGCCCGTTCGTTATGGAGCCTGTTTATGAACCGCTTTCGCGTCACGATTATTGCCATCTGTCTGGTACTTGCCTGGCTGGCCTATAACGACCTCAGCCTGTATCTTCGCAATCCTGAACCGCTTGTTGTCAGCATCAACGAGCTGGAAACCTTGGGACAGGCGCCACGCGAATGGATGACAGTTACCGGCGGCCACCCTGACTATCTTCAGGGAATCAATATGACCGGCGGCATGGACTTTGAAGCCTTTCTGGTTCCTTTGACGAGCTCACCGGACAGCAACAACTACAGAGTCTGGTTTGAAACCAGAGATCCTGAAATCCTTGAAGCATTAAAAACCTATTACTTTTCATTAAATACAGAAGCACAACGGCAGGAATTTCTTGAATTGAACTCCCATATCTTTTTCGGCCAACGGAACTTGACCGGAATGACAGCTGCCGAACTGGTTGCCAATTCCAACCAGAAAAAACTCGCCAGCCTACTTGAAGAAATGGGAATTGAAACCACCGGCACCCCAGTTTTTATCAGTGAAGCAAAAGAACCGGTCATCTGGCGCGGTGTGTTTTTTGCCATCATCGCTTTTGCCGGCGTGCTGAAACTGACCTGGGACGTACGGACCAAACCACAAGCGCCCCGGATCTGATTTACTCCCCGGTTTCCAGCCATTCACAGGTTTTTGTGATTGCCACAACAACTTTTTCACAATTATCGGCTAAAAAGGTTTCAGCCAGGGCCCTGTCGGCACCCATCTGCTCAGCGGCAGCAAGAGCCTTGGCACCATCAAAATCAACACAGGCAATCCGTGCCGTCAACTCATTTGCCGGGCGCCCGAAACTACTCCCCGGCAAAATAGCCACACCGGTTTCCTCCAGCAGTCGCGCACACAAGAGAGTACTGTTGGTTATTCCCTTTTTTTCCAGTTTTTCACGTAATGGCTCAAAATCAGGCAATAAATAAAAAGCTCCGTCCGGCTTGGCGACAAAAACTCCTGCGCTGGTAAGTTTTGCGCAGATCCAGTCCGTTAGTGCTTTGAGAATTCTGCGACAATTAACCAGGTAATGTTCGATCTCTGCTCCTCCCTGAAACGCTTTCACCGCTGCGTATTGTATCGGTGCGCTGGTGGCGGTAAAGGTTTCGCTGGCAACCACAGCCATCGCATCACTTAGCCACCGCAATTCTGCTGGAAAAGCAAATGATCCAAGGCGCCAGCCCCCGGCACCGGCCCACTTACTCAAACCGCTGGCGATAATTGTTCCTTCTGGATAATAGCGAGCAATCGACCGATGATTTCCTGAATAATTCAATTCACCATAAATTTCGTCAGAGAGCAGAATGATTCGATATTTACGTGCAACCGTTGCCAACTCCTGCAGCTGTTGGTCCGTGTAAGAGCAACCGGTCGGGTTATTGGGATAGTTGAGAATAACAATGCGCGGCTTGTCTGGATCAGCACAACAAAAAGCATCAAGCTCCTCTGCAGACAACAACCAGTTATTATTTTCTTCAGTACGGAGCCAGTGGACGTGGCGCCCAATGATATGGGCCTGGGGAGCATAGGAGACCCAACTGGGTGTCGGAATAACAAGATCGCCATAATAGACCAGTTGCAGAATAAACATGAGTTCTTTCGACCCGGGCCCGATCAACACGTCTTCTTTCGTTATTGCCAGATTCTGGGAACGACGATAATAACCGGCAATGGCTTCACAAAGAGCCGGCAGACCTCGGACCGGAAGATAATCTTTCTGATGAGCATTGTTCTGAAGTTCTTTTACAACGGACTGTGGAACCGGAAAAGGTGATTGCCCCAACCCCAATTTATAAACAGTTTTACCTTCTGCGATCAAACGGTTGCTCTGTTCATTAATGTTAAGGGTTGCTGAAACCGGGAGGCCCCGGACGTTAAGATTCAAATGAACCTGATGCTTGGTAATGTTCATCGGTAAACTCCTGTATCATAAATTCAGGCTAATTATTCCACCCTCCGGCATTGATTTTTTGTCCACTTCCCATAATCAGCTAAATCTGCAAGCAAAACAATCCCGGAAGACTACTAAAATATTTGTTTCGTGGCCTAAAACAACAAAAAGCCGGATCCCACGGGATCCGGCTTTTTGTTGTTATTCTCAATAAGCGCTGAGCCTATTCTTCCTTGTGAGGACGCTCACGGTTGACCAGAATAGTCTCGTCGACAATTTCACCGCAAGTTGTGCACTTCCAGGCGGAGTAGGATCTTACAAAGTCATAGTAGGTTTCGGCCTGCATTTTACCTTTACATTTTGGACACTTCATCATCAAGGCCTCCAACAGTGCGGGTCAATAACAATCATTGCTGGTCTTTGTGTAGTTTATAGGTAAAGGCATCAGCCAGCGCCAGATAAGACGCATCAACAACATTGCTGCTGACACCGACGGTTCCCCAACGGCTGTCCTCATCGCCGGTCTCAACCAGTACACGGATCATCGAGTCGGTACCCTGACTCGAGGGTAGAACCCTGACCTTGTAGTCGAGTAACGTGATCTCTGCAAGCTGCGGATAAAAACTGATCAAGGCCTTACGCATCGCCCGATCAAGGGCATTAACCGGGCCATTGCCATCGGCCGCCATGTGTTCAATGCAGCCGCCGACCTTGACCTTGATCGTCGCCTCTGATACCGGACTCTGGTCGCTCTCACGCAAGGTATCGATCACCCTGAAGGCAGTAATATGGAAATACTGCTTGAGTTTTCCCATCGCCCGGAGCATCAGCAGCTCAAAGGAGGCCTCAGCTCCTTCAAACTGATAACCCTGATTCTCAAGTTCCTTGATCTTTTCTAAAATTTCCAGAGTGACCGGATCTTTATCATCAATCTTAATGCCACATTCCTGCGCTTTGGCAAGAATATTTGAACGTCCTGACAAATCCGAAACCAGCACCCGGGTTTTATTCCCGACCAGTTCCGGGCGAATATGTTCATAGGTTTCAGGGTGGCGCTGAATCGCTGAAACATGCACCCCACCCTTGTGGGCAAAGGCTGAATTACCAACAAAGGCCTGATGCTTCTGAGGGGTCAGATTGGCCAACTCATAAATAGCCCGTGAGGTTTTCCGCAGGTTTTCGAGCTTTCCCTGGAGCAGACATTCCTTATCCATCTTGAGGATCAGCGAAGGAATAATCGAACAGAGATTGGCGTTACCGCAGCGCTCACCAAAACCGTTCATTGTCCCCTGAATATGAATCGCCCCGCCAACAACCGCGATCAGGGAATTGGCAACCGCACATTCACTGTCGTTGTGGGCATGGATCCCCAAAGGCACATCGATTTCACGGCGCACATGTTCCAAAATAATCGGCATTTCGTGAGGCAGGGTGCCGCCATTGGTATCACACAACACCAGGCAATCAGCGCCGGCCCGGGCAGCTGCCTGGAGGGTTTTCAGCGCATAGTCCGGGTTTGCCTTGTAGCCATCGAAAAAGTGCTCGGCATCATAAATCACCTCCCCTACCCGCTCTTTCAGGTAGGCGAGGGAATCGTTGATCATGTCGAGATTTTCTTCGAGGGAAACACGCAGCGCCTCGCGAACATGAAAATCCCAGGTCTTACCGAAGATCGTAACGACATCGGGACGCGCCGCGATCAGCATTTTGATGTTGGTGTCCTGATCCGGGGTAATCCGCGCCCGCCGCGTCGATCCAAATGCGGCGATTTTGCTATGAGAAAGAGTTTCCTTCTGGATAGCCTCGAAAAAACCGATATCCTTAGGGTTGGAACCAGGCCAACCTCCCTCGATATAATCGATCCCCAATGCATCCAGGTGTTTGGCGATACGCACTTTGTCCTGAACCTGGAACGAGATATCCTCAGCCTGGGTTCCGTCCCTTAAGGTGGTATCGTACAGATAGACTCTGTTACTCATGAACAATGACCCTTTCATTCAAAAAGATTGATCAGGCCTCTGCAGCCTGGCCATCAAGACCAAAAGCCTGATGCAGAATGCGAACCGCAAGTTCGGTGTACTTATCGGAAATAACACAGGACACCTTGATTTCACTGGTGGAAATCATTTCAATATTAATGCCTTCACGTGCCAGGGTGTCAAACATGGTCGTAGCAACTCCCGTGTGAGAACGCATTCCGACGCCCACAATGGACACCTTGGCGATATTGGTGTTATGGCTGACGCCGCGGGCATTGATGTCCTTTGCTACCCCTTCAATAATCTGCAGCGCTTTTTTGCAATCGCTCTTGGGCACAGTGAAGGTGATGTCGGTAGCTCCCTGGTGGGAAATATTCTGGATGATCATATCCACGGTAATATTGTTCTGACTTAACGGGCTGAAAATCTGGGAAGCAACCCCGGGCTGGTCAGGAACACCGAAGATACTGACTTTTGCTTCGTCTTTGTTGAATGTGACACCTGAAACCAATACGGCTTCCATTTCTTGATCCTCCTTCATGACAAGTGTTCCCTGCGAATCATCAAAGCTGGAACGCACATGTACGACGACGTTATATTTCTTGGCAAACTCAACACTGCGAATCTGCAGAATCTTCGCTCCTAAGGATGCCATTTCCAGCATCTCTTCATAGGAAATTTTATCGATCTTGCGGGCTTCGGGGACTATCCGCGGGTCAGTGGTATAAACCCCATCGACATCGGTATAAATTTCACAGACGTCGGCGTTTAAAGCTGCAGCAACAGCAACAGCTGAGGTATCTGAACCACCACGGCCCAAGGTCGTGATGTTGCCATCACAGTCGGTCCCCTGAAAACCGGCGACCACGACAATGGTTCCCGCCTGCAAATCTGCGCGGATATTTTTGTCACCGATCTCCTCGATACGAGCCCGGGAGTACGCCTTGTCGGTCAACATCGGAATCTGCGAACCAAGGTAACTTTTGGCCTTATAACCCATCGACTTCAAACACATGGACAACAACGCAATCGTTACCTGTTCACCAGTTGACACCAGCACATCATATTCGCGCTCATCGGGCATTTCAGAGATTTCGTTCGCCAGGGCGACCAGACGGTTGGTTTCCCCAGCCATCGCCGAGACGATAACAATCACCTCATTGCCTTCATCGAAGCTTTTAGCAACCCGGCGAGCGACATTCTGGATACGCTCGACGGTGCCTACTGAAGTTCCACCGTACTTCTGAACGATCAGAGCCATAACAGTAGTTTTCCTCCTTATCAGGAAAAACCGACAATTATTGTCGGTAGATAGATTTTCATACAAGGATCCTTCATAACAAGAAACACCTGCCCGGTCAAAGCTATTTTTCCAGGCGGCGCACCTCAAACCCGGTGGTTTGCAGCTGTTCTATCAAGCGATCGAGACACTTAAGCGACTGCGCATCCCTGGCCGAAAAAATCAGACGTCGCCGGCACGCATCTACGGCGCAGATATCGACCCAGATTCCGCCCATGTCGGGGTTTTCAAGCTTTTCCGGCCACTCCACCAGGGCAACCCCGTCACCGAAGGCGTATTCATCAAAACCGATATCAATCAGATCTTCAGGACCGGACAAACGGTAGAGATCGAAATGATAGAGATCGAGCCGCGCCGGGTAATGGTTCATCAGGGTAAAGGTCGGGCTGGTGATCGGAGTCTGCGCAGCAACCCCCAGTCCGCGCGCGATGCCCCGCGCTATGACGGTTTTACCGGCACCAAGGTTACCCTGCAGCAGAATCAGCAGGGGGCCATCAAGACAACGACCGACCAGGCTACCGATCTGAAGGGTCTGTTCTTCACTGGTGGAGGTCAACGACCAACAGGACATCAGTCTTCCATCACCCGAATCAGATCAAGACGCGCGACAACGCCGATCATCTGCTCACCATCCATCACCGGCAACAGATGCACCTTATGTTTACTCATCAGCCCAGCCAGTTCATTGACCGGTGTATCTGCGGAGCAGGTCACCGGATTTTCCTGATAAAGGTCACCGACCTTGGTAGCGGTTACCCGATCAACCTCTTCCTTGAATTTTTTTTCACTACCCAAAGCAAAAACTCCGTCAAACAACGTCATCACCGTGGGGATGTGCAAAGGGCGCTGATATTCGATCAGATCCGTCTCACTGATGACCCCAACCAGTTTACCCTTATCATCGACCACCGGCATGTTGCTGTAGCGGGTTTCGACAAATTTTTTCGCCAGATCTTTCAAGCTGGTATCAACGCTGACCGCCTCAATGGCTGAGGTCATAATGTCCCGTGCTGTTAACATAGGGGTACTCCTTGGTTAGGGTTGTGCAAGTTCCTGACGCACCAGTGGTAGCTGGCGAATTAAGTCGCCGGCGGTCATCCCGACAGTTCCGCTCATTGTAGCAATTTGCTCCGCCGCCCGACCATGCCACCAGGCAGCCAGGCTGGCGGCCGCAAAAGGATCGCACCCTTGCGCCAGCAAACTACCGATCAGACCGGTCAGAACATCGCCACTACCACCACTGGACAGTCCATTGTTGCCACTGGTGTTGATATGAACCCGGCCATCGGGAGCCGCGACAATCGTACGCGCCCCTTTCAGCAATAAAATGACCTGATGCCGGCGAGCAAAATCACGCGCCGCATTGAAACGATCGGCTTCGATCGCAGCGACACTCATTCCGGTAAGGCGTGCCATTTCACCGGGGTGAGGGGTCAAGATCAGGGTTATACCCTGGCGCTCATTCAAACACTCGAGTTGACCGGCGAGCAGATTCAAACCATCGGCATCAATGACCAGAGGCAGATTCTGCGTCAGCACAAGCTGCCGTACCAGCTGCCGCAACCCGTCACCCTGACCGAGTCCCGGCCCAAACGCCAGCGCCTGGCTAGAAGCAGCCAGTTCCGCGATCCGATCAGCGGCTACCAGGGTTATCAAGCCGTCTTGATCAGCCAGCGGCACGGTCATGGCTTCGGTAAGCTTAATTTCCAGGACCTCATGCACTGATGCCGGCACTCCGACCGTCACCAGACCACAACCGCTACGAAGCGCGGCATTCCCAGCCAGGGCCGCAGCTCCGGTCTTGCCGGGGGAACCAGCCACCACCAGCAGATGACCAAAGGTGCCTTTATGGGCAAATGGCGGACGTTCCGGCACCAGTGCGCGCGCCGCAACGATATCAATCAACCACGCCTGAGGCAACAGATCGGTCGGCCGTTTTGTGCCGGGAATACCGATATCAACAACTTCCAGTTCACCGACATGCAAGGCACCGGGGGTACTGATATGACCAATTTTGGGGTGATCGAAACTGACGGTAAAATCAGCGCGCACAGCACTGCCACAGATGCGACCGTTGGAAGCATCAACGCCGGAAGGAAGATCGACGGCTATCACCGGGGCTACTGCGTCATTCATCAGGGCAATGGCAACCGCCGGCAAACCCCGGACGTCGGACTCGAGACCGGTACCGAACAAGGCGTCGACAATCAAGCGCGACTGCAGTTCTTCAAAGTGTTGGCCCAATACCTCCTCGTCGTCGACAAAAACAACCCGGCCACCGCAATGGTGCAGAACCTGCAACATGATAGCGGCATCACCAGCGATTTTATCCGGCTGTGCCAGGATTAGCGTGGTAACCTGCCAACCATGATCGGCAAGGATTCTCGCAATCACATAGCCGTCACCGCCATTATTGCCTTTGCCGGCGATAACCACAATCGGCCCGGGAAAACATTCAGCGTAGCGCTCTTCGAGCAGTTGGGCACAAGCACGACCGGCATTCTCCATCAGCACCGCTCCGGGGATCCCCAGGGTGTCGATGGCATAGCGATCTGCTGCTACCATTTCCGCCGCACTGTAGAGTTGCATCAGGCCTCCAGGACAACCGTTGCTATGGCATAGTCGCCATCGTGGGAATAACTCAACAAGGCTTTTAGGGCGCCGCGTTGCGCGAGCATTTCGGCGGCACGCCCGCTAAGTTCAAGAGAAGGACAACCCAGCTCATCGCGCTGGACACACACCTGCTGCCAGGAGAGGCCATCACGCAAGCCGGTACCCAGTGCCTTGAAAAAAGCCTCTTTGGCGGCAAAGCGCGCGGCCAGCGCCTGAGCCGGGTCACGACGGGCCAGGGCATATTCCCGTTCACCCGGGCAGAAGATGCGTTCAAGTAGCGGCGAACCACTATCGACGAACTTGCGAAAGCGCGCGATGCGTGCCAGGTCAACACCAAGACCGACAATGGCCACAACTAGGGCCGCTTCAGCAAAGCGAGCATCTCACGGACCGCACGTTCCATCCCCACCATGGCTGCGCGCGCGACAATACTGTGGCCGATATTAAATTCTTCAAAACCGGGCAAAGCGGCAACTGCAGACACATTACGATAATTGAGACCATGCCCGGCGCTGACGCGCATACCCAGCTTACGGGCCGCCGCGCCTGCCAGTTCGATGCGGCGTAATTGCTCCTGGCGCTCTTTTTCCGTACGCATTTCACAGTAGGTGCCGGTATGAATTTCGACCATGTCCGCGCCGACCCGATGGCTTGCCTTGATCTGCTCCATGTCCGGCTCGATAAACAAACTGATACTGATACCGGTCTGCTGGAGCAGGGAAATTTTCTGTTTCAAGCCGGTTTTCAGCAGATTGACATCAAGACCACCTTCGGTCGTCAACTCATGACGGCCCTCCGGTACCAGGGTGACAATTTCCGGTTGGGTCTTCAGGGCGATAGCCACCATCTCCTCGGTTGCAGCCATTTCCAGATTAAGCCGCACCTTGACCGTTTTTCGCAGCACCTCAACATCGCGATCCTGAATATGGCGACGGTCTTCACGCAGATGCACTGTAATGCCATGAGCACCCGCCAACTCCGCCAGAACCGCAGCCGCTACCGGATCCGGTTCATCTATCCCGCGCGCCTGACGAATTGTCGCAATATGGTCGATATTGACACTTAACTTCGGCAACTCCTGCCTCCTTGTTCCCGCTGTAGCGGAAAAAATTATCAGGCCCCTAGATGTTCACGCACAACCGCTGCCAGATCCTCGGCGAGTTGATTAATCCGTTCCTGATTTTCCCCCTCAACCATGATCCGCAGTAACGGTTCGGTTCCAGAATAACGTACCAGTAAACGCCCTTTACCGTTGACTTCCTGTTCAATCGCATCCATTGCCGCCTTGATCGGTGCGACCTTCCCCAGGACCGCTTTTTTTCTGACTTTGACGTTCACCAGAACCTGAGGCAGAGAGGTCATCACGTTTGCCAGCTCTGAAAGGGGTTTGCCGCTGCGCTGCATAATCGCCAAGACCTGCAATGCCGAAAGAACACCATCACCGGTGGTATTATGATCAAGAAAGATCATGTGCCCCGACTGCTCGCCACCAAGATTGTAGCCACCCCTGATCATCTCTTCAACAACATAGCGGTCGCCAACCGCCGTGCGCACGACCTTGCCACCGGCCTGCTTCATCGCGATCTCGAGCCCCATATTGCTCATCACCGTTGCCACCACCGTTTTTTTCTTCAGACTGCCAGTCTTCATCAACTCGGTCCCGCACAGGGCAAGAATGTGATCACCATCAACCTCCTGACCCTGTTCGTCGACAAAAATCACCCGGTCGGCATCACCATCCAGCGCGATTCCCAGATCAGCACGATATTCCTTGACCTTGGTAGCCATCACCTCGGGATGCATGGAACCACAACCGTCGTTGATATTCAGACCGTTGGGATCAACCCCGATCGCAATAACCTCAGCGCCCAGCTCGGTCAACACCGCCGGGGCTACTCGATAACCGGCGCCATGGGCGCAGTCAAGGACAATCCGCAAGCCCTGCAAGTCCAGTTCGCGGGGGAACGAATTCTTCAGGAAAACCACATAACGGCCGATGGCATCGTCAATCCGATAGGCTTTGCCGACATCTTCGGCAATCGGCCGCAAGGCATCGATACGGTGATTAATAATCAGATCTTCTATCTGGATTTCCATTTCGTCCGGTAGCTTGAAACCGTTACCGGAAAAAAACTTAATCCCGTTATCCTGATAGAGATTATGGGAAGCACTGATCACGACCCCGGCGTCAGCACGCATGGAGGAGGTAATAAAAGCAATTCCCGGCGTCGGCAGCGGGCCGACAACCAGAACATCGACCCCCATCGAGCAGATACCGGCAACCATGGCATTTTCCAACATATAACCGGAAAGCCTGGTGTCCTTACCGATAACAATCCGGTGACGTCGCCCGGCGTCCTGTTTGAACACATAGGCCACAGCACGTCCTAGCTGCATCGCCATTTCAGCGGTCATTGGATCAATATTAGCGACACCACGCACACCATCGGTGCCAAAAAGGTTTTTTTCCATGGTTTTACTGCCTCCCCTGGCTATCGACATTTTTTCTATTCTGGTAGGTCCTGACCATCCTCAGGCGCACCCTCAACGGGGATAATTTCTACCTGGATCTCTGTCGTCCGCTCATTTTTCAACCAGCTGAAACTCCCTTGGTGTTGGAGCGGAACAATCAAGGAGAAACTACTGTTTACACCGCTTAAGTCAACCTCATCGGTAGTGACATTGGTAACGTTTTTAAGCTCGCTCTCCGCTCCTTCGATGGCAACTTGATCAGGCATGGCGCGGACAGTACCGACGCCAAAGCCTGTCATCGGCTCGCCCGTAAGAAGTATATTAATGGGGACAGTTTTCTGTTGAATCCGTTCCAGACGGACATCGACAAACGATGGAGACAGCCTGGTCACGCGCAAGCCACTGGGCAGATTCAAACGTTCGTCAAGGCGACGGAAGGAGGTCAGACCCGGGCTCAGGCCGGTCAAATCAACAGTAATGCTGATATCGTTGGGACTCACCTTCATCAGCAGGGTACTGGGGCCACTGATGCGCACATCAACCATACTGGGAATCTCATTGGCAATCATCAACTCCCTGGGCAGATTCTGTAGTTCCAGCGGCACCCGATAGTTCACCTCAAGGCGGCGCTCACCCATAATAAAGAACCACAGCATCAAGGCAAAAACCAATGATAACAGTTTCAGTGCCCAGTTTTGGGTGATCAGTTTGAACATCGCCCTAACCCTTTTTGGTCGTTTTAGATTTACGTGGTTCAAGCAAGCGACCAAGAACCTTTTTCAGGCTGGTCGCATCCAGATTGCGGGTCATACCACCATTGACCGCCACCGAAATTTTTCCGGTTTCTTCCGACACAACAATAGCGATGGCATCTGCCAGTTCCGTCAGACCGATCGCGGCACGGTGGCGTGTACCTAACTCCGTCGACAGGTTGCTACCTTGCGTCAAGGGCAGAAAACAACCCGCCAGGCTCACGCGCCCTTGTTGTATAACCAGGGCACCATCATGTAATGGCGAGTTGGGCATAAAGATGGAGCGGATCAAATCACAAGAGATCTTAGCATCCAGCAGGGTCCCCGCTTCAAGGATATCCTTGATTCCGGTTTCGCGTTCAACAACAATCAGCGCACCGATTTTACGGTTCGCCAGAGAGATACAAGCTTTTACCAGTTCTTCAATCAGATAGGACTCTTCGTGATAGGTAGCTCCACCTAAAAAGGGATTGCGGCCCACGTGCATCAGGGCGCGACGGATATCATTCTGAAAAATAACGACGATGACAAGGATGATGGATGACAGAAAGTTGCTTAGAAACCAGTTGAGGGTATGCAGTTCACCTACGCGCGACCCCATATAAACAATTAGAACAACCGCCAGCCCCAGAAGCATCTGGACGGCTCGGGTACCCTTGATCAGCAGAATGATCCGGTAGATGATAAAAGCCACAATGCAGATGTCGAGAATATCGAGCAATCGGATATTGTGGATGACATCAAGCATTCAAACCCCCACTAGCGCAATCAGCAATGATCAAAAAACTCACATAAATAGTTAAGGGCTACAACATAAGCGGGAACTTCTGTTCCCGGATTGCCCAGGCAACCAGAGCTGCTTCACGCGCCGGTCGCACATCATGGACACGAAACAACTGTACTCCTTGTGCCACACCAAGGGCAATGGTCGCCAGGGTTCCATAAAGTCGCAGGCGCGGATCATCCTGATGGAGAATCTTGCCGATAAAGCTTTTGCGCGACGTACCGAGAAGAATTGGAGATCCCAGCTGATGCAAAGCCGGCAGATGTTGCAGTAGCAACAGGTTACCCGCTACACTTTTGGCAAAACCGATCCCGGGATCAACGGCCAACCGCTCTACAGGAATCCCGGCAGAGCAAGCCTTGGAAATGCTGCCGTGTAAATAATGAATAACTTCACTGAGCAGATCCTGGTAGTCAGTATTCTTCTGCATCTGCTGCGGACAGCCACGCGTGTGCATGAGAAAAAGACCGGCTCCAGTGGTGGCGACAACCGCAGCCATATTGTCATCAAAGCTCAGGCCACTGATGTCATTGACAAAATTCGCGCCGGCGCCAAGGGCAGCACGAGCGACCGGGGCTTTATTGGTGTCAATTGACAAGGGGGTAGAAGTATGACGGCGCAATCCCTCAATAACCGGAATCACGCGTTCAAGTTCAGCTCCTGCAGGCACTGCCGGCGCCCCTGGTCGGGTACTTTCACCACCAACATCGAGGATGCCGGCCCCCTGCTCGGCCATTTCCAGGCCGCGCTCAACCGCCGCTGCAACCTCAATGAAATCACCGCCATCGGAGAACGAATCGGGAGTCACATTGAGGATCCCCATCATGCACGGCTGGGTCAGGTCAAGGACACAGTCACGGCCAACCAGAGCAGTGGCAGGTGGTGAATCATTCACTATTTTGTCGTTGCGTCGTTATCACTGTCTTTTTTGGAATCGTCCTGTGGCTCCGGTGATTCCTGTGATTCCTTTAATTCTTCATTCCCTGGCTGTTGCTGCGACGGCTCCGGTTCTGAAGCAGTGTCACCCTCTGGTGGCTGCCCTTGTCCTTCGTCACCATTACCATCAGATTGTGGCGATGGTGGTTGCTCGTCAGTTTTTTCAAAAACAAAGTTGTCAGCAGACTGTTCTCTCACCTGCTTTTGCAGATAGTCAGGGATACCATCGGGGAATACGACAGCATGAATCTCAGGGGTGTCCAGGGTTTCTTTCTCCAGCAGGAGTTCAGCCAGTGCCACCAGCCGGTGCTGGTTTTTCTTCAGAAGTTCAGTAGCTTCTGCATAGTTCTCGGTGATAATGCGCCGGATTTCGTTATCAATGTCGAGGGCTGTCGCCTCACTGTAGTTCTTACCCGTACCCATGTCACGACCAAGAAAGACCTCTGCGTCTTTTTCTCCGAAAACAACAGGACCGATCTTCTCGCTCATACCCCATTCACACACCATCTTGCGTGCGATCATGGTTATCCGCTCGAGATCGTTACTGGCGCCGCTGGTCACCGAGTCAAAGGTAATTTCTTCGGCAATGCGCCCACCGAGCATGGAACGAATACGGATATTAAGCCCATTGTTGGTCTCGTTATATTTCTCTTCAGCAGGCAGATACATAGTCACCCCCATAGCGCGACCGCGGGGGATAATCGACACCTTGTGAACCGGGTCGGAACCTGGAGTCAACAGTGAAATCAGGGCGTGTCCGGCTTCATGGTAAGAGGTGACCTTTTTCTCCTCTTCAGTAATCACCATGGAACGCCGCTCGGCACCCATCATTACCTTGTCTTTGGCGGCCTCAAAATCAATCATGTCGACCTCGGATTTGCTGCCGCGCGCCGCGAGCAACGCCGCCTCATTGACCAGATTAGCCAGATCAGCACCGGAAAATCCCGGCGTTCCCTTAGCCACCAGACCGAGGTTGACATCTTCCGACATGGGAACCTTGCGCGAGTGGACACTCAGGATCTTCTGGCGCCCCTTGACATCGGGACGCGGCACGACCACCTGGCGATCAAAACGACCGGGACGCAGCAATGCCGGATCTAGGACGTCGGGGCGGTTAGTCGCAGCGACCAGGATAACCCCTTCATTTGACTCAAACCCGTCCATTTCAACCAGCAACTGATTCAGTGTCTGTTCCCGCTCGTCATGTCCGCCACCCAGACCGGCACCGCGATGACGTCCCACGGCATCAATCTCATCGATAAAAATGATACAGGGAGCATTCTTCTTTCCCTGCACAAACAGATCACGTACACGGCTGGCGCCAACCCCGACAAACATTTCGACAAAGTCGGAACCGGAAATCGTAAAAAAAGGCACTCCCGCCTCACCAGCGACAGAGCGCGCCAGCAGGGTTTTACCGGTACCTGGAGCACCAACCAGCAACACCCCTTTGGGAATCTTGCCGCCAAGCTTGGTAAATTTTTTGGGGTCGCGTAGAAACTCGACAACCTCTTCGAGCTCCTGTTTCGCTTCATCCACACCGGCGACATCCTTAAAAGTCACCTTGCCGGCGGTATCGGTCAGAAGTTTGGCTTTGCTTTTGCCAAAACTCATGGCCTTGCCACCACCCGACTGCATCTGCCGCATGAAAAAGATCCACACTGCAATCAACAGCAGAATCGGCCCCCAGGAGATCAGCAGAGTAAACCAGAAGCCCTGGTCATCAACCGGTTTGGCCTCAATGACAACGCCGCGCTCCTTTAATTGCGGAAGCAGATCTTCGTCGCGCGGAATATGGGTCTGAAATTTACTGCCATCCTCCAGGGTACCGGTCAGTTGACCACCCTGAAAGAGCACGCTGACCACCCGATTGTCTTCAACAGCACTGAGAAACTCCGTATAGTTCATCTGTCGCTGAGTTTCCTGCTTTTGGGTCATCATATTAAAGAGCATGATCATCAATAGTGAAATGACCAGCCACAAAGCTAAATTTTTCTGAAATTGACTCACGTATCGACCCCCTGTCGGGTAATTAAAAACAACTTGGACGCCCACTTGCAGCATCGAGGAAATGGCTGAAACTAGCAGGAAAATCTACCATAAAGAGAAGGTACCCACAAGGCTTAATGTCTGCTTTTTCGCCATATCACACCAACTCAATTCTCACCACCTTAGCCGAGAAGGGGGTAACTACGCCAAAACTTGAGCGCTGTAACCCGGCGACCCACAACAGGGTTACGCCGGCAATGATAAGGGGTGTTCGCAGGCGTTCTTCTTTCTCAATCTTCAAATCAGAAAAGAGCTGTTTTACACGCTTGCGACCTGTCATTCCCAATGGCACAAACCGGTCACCAGGACGCCAGTTACGTACCGACAAAAAGTCGCCAACAGCTGCCGAATCGACATAAATCCGCTGCCGGGTTTCGGTCTCTGCTCGCGACACCACTGTTGCCACCAGCTTGCGCCCATCGGGCAGCAATGTCGCTCCGGGCACCTGCAGCAAAACATCATAGCGGGGGGGCAACTCCGGGGCAGCATTGCGCAACCACAAGCGCTCATAGCGACGGGCCGCCCAACAACCGGGCAGATCGAGCTGCGCTTGACTACGGGCCCCTGTCAGCAGGTCGTCAACGGCATGCAGATGAACCGCCTCGATTCCATGCAAATGGCCACGAACACGGCATAGGGCCTCGCGCAATAAGCGCAGACGTAGGGCAGGATGAAAAAAAAGCAGCTGCGGACGCAGCAACCGCAAGCCATCTTCTGCAGAAGCAAGGATCTGGGGAAAATGCGTACTGATCTGGTCATGCCAGAAATCCTCTTCGGCAGCAACCTGATGACTCAGAGCGACCAACCGCGCACCGAACTGCGGATTAACTTCCTTCAACAGCGGAACAATCTGATGGCGGAGCCGATTGCGGACAAAATCCCGATCCTGATTGCTCTCATCCTCGCGCCAGACTAAAGACTGACGGCAAGCATAATCCAGCAACTGGCTTCGACTGCTGGAGAGGAATGGCCGCCACCAGATATCATCAAGAACCGACATACCGCTCAAACCGCTGACTCCGGTACCACGAATCAACCGCTGCAACAGGGTTTCAACCTGATCATCATGATGGTGTCCAAGGGCGATCAACTGGGCGCCAGTTGTTGCTGCAAACTCCTCCAATAGCCGGCGGCGCTCGAGACGTCCGGCCATCTCCAGACTGATTCTTTCTCGCCTTGCCAGTTCCGGAATGTCACAGGAAATATTGTGGCAGCGAATACTAAGCCGGTGGCACAGATCCTCAACAAAAAGGGCGTCGCCATCAGCGTCCGGGCGGATACAATGATTGAGATGAACAACATGAAGGGTCAAGTTACGATCGGTGGCAACCTGGTGCAACAAATGCAATAACACCACCGAGTCGACACCACCGGAGACGGCAACGACAACGGAATGGACTCCTACGGGCAGGGAGTCCATTACTTGTTTTTTGAGAGAGCAATCTAACATTTGTACCCGCTTGCTCGTTA